>JBFLKR010000311.1:0-2577 GCA_040883295.1 Acidimicrobiia bacterium | reverse complement strand
GCTCGACGGGCGGCCCGACCTCGTCGCCAAGTGCCTGCCCGACTACCCGCCGTTCGGGAAGCGGATCCTCATCGACAACGGCTGGTTCCGGACGCTCCGGCGCCCGAATGTCTCATTGGTGACCGAGCCGATCGACCGCATCGAGCCCGACGGCATCCGCACCGGCGACGGCGACCTGCACCCGGTCGACGTCATCGTGCAGGCGACGGGCTTCCGGGTCACCGACCTCGGGAACCGGCTGCACCTCGTCGGTCGCGACGGCCTGACGCTGGCCGAGGCCTGGGCCGACGACGACCCCACCGCCCACCTCGGGATCACGGTGCCCGGGTTCCCCAACCTGTTCGTCATGTACGGGCCCAACACCAACGCCGGCCACGGCGGCAGCATCATGTGGCTGGCGGAGACCCAGAGCCGCTACATCGCGGCCGCCCTCCGCCTGCTCGCCGAGGGCGGTCACCGGTCGATGGAGGTCCGGCCCGAGGTGTGCGAGGCCTGGACGGCCCACGTCGACGAGCGCCACGAGGAGCTGGTGTGGACCCATCCGGGGGTGACGACCTACTACCGGAACGGCGCCGGGAAGGTGCGCTCGCCCATGCCGATCCGCCTCGTGGACTACTGGCAGCTCACCCGGGAGCCGGACCCGGCCGAGTTCGTCCTCGGTTGACCAGCTCGAGGCGGGAGGCGGCGAGGGCGCCCACGCCGGCAGCCGCCGCGGAGGCGATGAACACGGCGGTGAATCCCCCGGTGACGTCGCCGACGATGCCGCCGACCTGGGGGGCGAGCATCTGGGCGATGCCGAACGCGAGGGTGGCGACCCCGAAGGCCGCGGGGAACTCGCCCGGCTCGGTGTGGTCCCCGAGGTAGGCGGCGATGGTGGTGGGGACCCCAGAGAACGCCAGCCCGAACAGGACCACACACGGGTAGAGCAGCCAGGGGGGCGCGTAGCGGGCGCCGAGGGCGCCGGCGGCCATCGCCGCGAACCCGACCATCATCGTCGGCCGCCGCCCCACCGCGTCGGAGATGCGCCCGATGATCACTCCGCCCGGGATCGTGGCGGCGCCGACGATGAGGAACACCACCGAGGCCGAGGTGGCGGTGACGCCTCGGTCGTCCTCGAGCATGGCGACGAGGAAGTTGATGAACCACGAGTACGAGAGGCCGAAGGCGGCGTAGGCGACGAGGATCGCCACCCATCGGGGGACGGTGCGGATCGCCGACATCCGCACCCCGGTGACCGCCAGCGCCGCCCCGGTGGGCCGCCTCAGCACCACGAAGGCCACCACGACGACGACCACCGCCACCGCTGCTTCCACTGCGTACAGGATCCGCCAGGCCGACGGATCGGGTTGGGCCCGGAGGGGGATGGCGAGCAGCCCGGCGGCCACCACGCCGAGTCCGATGCCCGCACCCATCGAGCCGAACCCGAGGCCGCGCAGGCGCGGTGGCAACAGCGAGGCGCCGACGGCGGGGGCGGGCACCCAGATGAGGGCGCCGGCGAACCCGGTGACCAGCAGGCCGATCCCGAGCGGGATCGGCCCGGGGGAGAGTGCCAGCCCGATCAGGCCGACCGTCGAGATGACGAGCCCGAACCGCAGGATCGCCCCCGGCACCCACTTCGAGGCGAGCCAGGTGACGGCGGCGGTGCCGACGAGGTAGGCGACGAGGTTCACCGAGGCGAGCCCGCCGGCGACGGTGTAGGAGACCCCGAAGTCCTCCTGGATCGTCGTGAGCAGCAGCGGGTAGGTGAAGCGCCCGAACGCCTGCGCCACCGCCGAGGCGGCGGCAGCCACGACGAGCGGGACCCAGGGACGCATCGATCGGAAGCTAGGTCGTACGCTGGAAGCCCATGGCCGACTGCTGCGACCCCATCCCCTACCGGCGGGTCTTCGATTCCCGGGAGGCGGCCCGACGGCTCGACCGCTTCCGCCGACGTGGCCTCGACGACCGGGCGGCCGACGTCGTGGCCTTCCTCGACGACCGGGTCGACGGGATGACGGTGCTGGAGGTCGGTGGCGGCGTGGGCGACGTGCAGGTCGCGCTGTTGGAGGCGGGAGCGACGGCGGCGGTCAACGTGGAGTTGTCCGATGCGTGGGAGGAGGCCGCCGCCGAACTGGCTCGTGAGACCGGTACCGCCGATCGGGTGAGCCGACGACTGGGAGATTTCGTCGCCATCGCCGACGATGTCGAGGCGGCCGACGTGGTGGTGCTCAACCGGGTGGTGTGTTGCTACCCCGACATGGCACGGATGCTGCACGCCGCCGCTGCGAGCACCCGGCGGTTCCTCGCCGTCGTCGTACCGAGGGAGCGCTGGTGGATCCGGGCGGCGGTCACGGTCGGCAATCGGTTCCTCGGTCTGCGGGGCTGCGGCTTCCGCGCCTTCGTGCACCCGGTCGCCGACATGGAGCGCATCGCCGCCGACCACGGCCTGTCCCCGATCCACCGCAGCCAGGACCTCATCTGGCAGTCGACGGTCTTCGAACGGACCTGAGTGTCGGTTCGCGCGATAGGCCCGACGCCTGTTGCTGAAGGGGCGACTCATCTTGGGACATCCCCCCGGAGGGGGGATGGGGCCCACGG
>JBFLKR010000310.1:0-2840 GCA_040883295.1 Acidimicrobiia bacterium | reverse complement strand
CGAGGCGGTGTTCAACGGCACGTTCGAGGGTGGGGTCACCGTCGGCACGTTGGAGAACGGTGGTGTCGGGTTGGCCGACTTCCACGACCTGGCCGGTGCGGTGTCGGATGAGACCGTGGCCGAGTTGGAGGTGCTCCGGGCCGAGATCATCGCCGGTGACACCGTTGTCGGCATCGGCGGCGCGTAGGACGACCTGCGGTCGCCGGTACCGAGTACCGAGTATCGAGACGGAGGAGTCCCGGGGTATCGAGCCCCGGGACTCCTCGCGTGTCCGCCGCTCGGATCCTGATGGCTAGGGTTCCGGCGTCCCGACGACCCGAGGCAGGAGGCCGCCCACCGTGGAGCTGGAGCTGCGCGGCATCACCAAGCGATTCCCCGGCGTGTTGGCCTCCGACCACGTCGATCTAACCGTCCGTTCCGGCGAGGTGCTCGCCCTGCTCGGTGAGAACGGGGCCGGCAAGACCACCTTGATGAACATCCTCTACGGCCTCTACACCGCCGATGAGGGTGAGATCCTCATCGACGGGGAGGTCCAGCACTTCGACGGCCCCGGGGACGCCATCGCGGCGGGCATCGGCATGGTCCACCAGCACTTCATGCTCGTCCCGGTCTTCACCGTGGCCGAGAACGTCGTTCTCGGCATCGAGCCCACCAAGGTGGGCGGCCTCATCGACGTCAAGGAGGCGCGCCGCGAGGTCCGCGAGATCAGTGAGCAGTACGGCCTCCACGTCGACCCGGACGCCTACATCGAGGACATCCCGGTCGGCATCCAGCAGCGGGTCGAGATCATCAAGGTGCTCTTCCGCTCCGCCGAGGTCCTCGTCTTCGACGAGCCGACCGCGGTCCTCACCCCCCAGGAGGTCGAGGAGTTCTTCGGCATCGTCAACATGCTGCGCGATGCCGGCAAGGCGATCATCTTCATCACGCACAAGCTGAAGGAGGTCCTGACGATCGCCGATCGCATCGCCGTGCTCCGTCGGGGGGCGATCGTCGGGGAGGCGCTCCCGTCGGAGACCGACGAGCAGACGCTGGCCGACCTGATGGTCGGGCGTCCCGTCGACCTCATGGTGCACAAGGCACCCGCCGCTCCGGCCGACACGGTCCTGTCGGTGCACGACCTCATCGTCCACGACGACCTCGAGCACCCCACCGTCAACGGGGTGTCGTTCGATGTCCGAGCCGGCGAGATCGTCTGCATCGCCGGCGTCCAGGGCAACGGCCAGACCGAGCTGGTCGAGGCCATCACCGGGCTGCGGGACCCGGCGGGGGGACGGATCGAGCTCGTGGGCAGCGACGTCACCGAGGCCACGCCCCGCGACATGCACCGGTGGGGGACGGCCCACATCCCCGAGGACCGCCAGCGCTCGGGGCTCGTCACCCAGTTCAGCGTCGCCGAGAACATGGTCCTCGACGGCTACTACGCCGAGCCGTATTCCAAGGGCATCAACATGCAGTGGGACGAGGTGTACCGGCGGGCGGCCGGCCTCGTCATCGACTACGACGTCCGCACCCCGAGCGTGCACACACCTGCCTCGGGGCTCTCGGGTGGCAACCAGCAGAAGCTGATCGTGGCCCGCGAGTTCTCCCGCCCGATCCGGCTCGTCGTCGCCTCCCAACCCACCCGGGGCGTCGACGTCGGGAGCATCGAGTACATCCACGAGCAGATCATCCGCATTCGCGACGAGGGCGCCGCCCTGCTCATCGTCTCGACCGAGCTCGACGAGGTGCTGGCCCTCGCCGACCGGATCCTCGTCATGTTCCGGGGCCGGGTCGTCGCCGAGACGCGGCCCGAGGACACGAGTCCCGCCGAGCTCGGCCTCGCCATGGCCGGTGTGGAGGTCCAGTCGTGAGCGTCGAGGAGCGTGAGCGGTCGGAGCTGGAACGCCGACTGCTCGCCGAGGCCACAGGCCAGGGCGTCGACTGGCGGACCCTCGTCCTGCTGCCGGTGCTGGCGGTCTTCTCGGCCCTGGTCATCGGCGCGATCATCATCATCCTGTCGGGCGAGAGCTTCCAGACCGCCATGGCCGCCTTTGCCGCCCTCGCCCGAGGCTCGCTCGGATCGGTGTCGGCCATCTCCGAGACGCTGGTCGCCGCCGCCCCGCTGATCCTCGCCGGGCTCGCCGTGGCCATCGGTTTCCGAGCCGGGCTGTTCAACATCGGTGGTGAGGGCCAGATCCTCATCGGCGGCATGGTCGCGGTGGCGGTCGGCTTCTCGTTCGAGGGCTTGCCGCTGGTCGTCCACCTGCCGCTCGCCCTGCTCGGGGGGATCGTCGGCGGCGGGCTCTGGGGTTTCGTGCCCGGCTTCCTCAAGGCGAGGACCGGAGCCCACGAGGTCATCGTGACGATCATGATGAACTTCATCGCCCTGCGGCTGACCGACTGGCTCCTGAAGACCAGCTTCTATCAGGTCGAGGGCCGCTCCGACCCGGTCTCGAAATCGGTCCTCGAATCAGCCCGCCTGCCCCAGCTGCTCGATTGGATCGACCCGGCGCTCCGGCTCCATGCCGGGATCATCGTGGCGCTGCTGGCCGCCTGGTTCACCCATTGGATGCTGTTCAAGTCGACGTTCGGCTTCGAGTTCCGGGCAGTCGGCAACAACGCCGACGGGGCGCGCTACGGGGGCGTCAAGCTCGTGCGGGCCATTCCCCTCGTCATGTTCGTCGCCGGGGCCATGGCCGGCCTCGCCGGAGCCAACCAGACGCTTGGCGTGCTCTTTCGGGCCACGCCGGGCTTCAGTGCCAACATCGGCTTCGATGCCATCGCCATGGCCCTGCTGGGCCGCTCCCACCCGTGGGGCGTCGTCGCCGCCGGCCTCCTCTTCGGGGCACTGCGGGCCGGTG
>JBFLKR010000309.1:0-5171 GCA_040883295.1 Acidimicrobiia bacterium | reverse complement strand
GGGCGACGGTGGCGACGATCGGGAGCCCTTCGGGGATGGCGGCGACGGCCAACGCCACGGCCGTCTCGATGATGATCGGCACGTCGCGCCCGGCCAGGATCCCGGCGACGGCGACCACGACGCCGACCCCCAACGTCAACCACAAGAGTCGATGACCGAGCGCCTGCAGGCGGCGCTGCAGGGGGGTCGTGTCGTCGTCCTCCGCCGACTCGACCAGCTCGCTGACGTGACCCAGCTCGGTCGCCATCCCGGTGCCGGTCACGACGGCCTCGCCCGACCCGCTCGTGATCGCCGTGCCCTTGTGGAGCATGGACGATCGCTCCGCCAGCGGCGCCTCCTCGGAGGCGGGCTCGGTCGACTTGGCAACCGGCACCGACTCGCCGGTGAGCGACGCCTCGTCGACCTCGAGGTTGGTCGCCTCGACGAGTCGGGCATCGGCGGTCACGACGTCGCCACCCTCAAGGACCAACAGGTCACCCGGGACGACGTCCTCCGCCGGGATCCGGCGGATCTCCCCAGCACGCCGGACGACCGCCTCCACGCTGCCGAGCCGCCGGAGGGCATCCATCGAACGCACCGCCCGGTACTCGGTCACGAAGCCGATGGCGGCGTTGATCACGATCACGACACCGATGGCGGCCGCCTCGACGGGCTCGCCGAAGGCGAGCGCCAGGGCGGACGCGGCGGCGAGGAGCCCAACGATGACGCTCTTGAACTGGTCGACCAGCACGTCCCACGCACTTCGGGTCTGGTGCCGGCGAAGCCGATTGGGGCCGAAGGACTCCCGACGGCGGCCGGCCTCGTCGGCGTCGAGCCCGGCATCGGACGCCGCGCCGAGTTCTTCGCAGACCTCCTCGGCCGGGCGCGACCATGGCCGTTCCGGCAACTCGGATCGGCCGCGCTCGGCCCGCTCGGAGGTCGCGGTGGTCACGTCCGCATCGTTCCCCGGCGCGCCTCGTCCCAAACCTCCCGCCCCCGACGCGTCGTCGGTTTCGGATCCCCCGGGGCGGGGTAGGACCGGGCCCAACGCACGGGAGCAGAGACAGGAGCACCACCATGCGGGACACCGACACGATCAAGGGCCGGGTGGTCCGCCGGACCGGCCGGAGGCCGAAGACCGTCGAGGGTGTCCGCACCTGTGCCGCGCCCGACTGCGAGACCCGCCTCACTCGATACAACCGCGGCAACCACTGCTACGCCCACACCGGGGTCCGCCATCCCCGGGTTCGAGGACAACGAACTCGCTAGCCGCCGGCCGGCCCTGACCGCCCCTCGACCTGGGCGAGGAGATCCAGCCAGACCTCCGCGAACGTCGGGAACTGCGGTACCACGTGCGCCAGCAGGTCGAGGGGCACCTCGCCGACGATCGCCACCTGGACGCCGTGGGCCAACTCCGCCGCCGCCGGCGGCCCGGTCAAGGTGGCGCCGACGATCACCCGTCGATCGTCGTCGATGACGATCGACGCCGTGCCGTCGAGATCCTCACCCCAGAGGGCGGCCTGGGCCTGGCTGCCGATGGACGCTCGAACGGTCCGCACCGACTCGTACCGATCCCGGGCCTCGGCCTCCGTCAGTCCGATGCCGGCGACGATCGGGTCCGTGAAGACGATCCGAGGTATCGCCCGACGGCCGGCCGACGTGCTGGCCGGCCGTCCGAGGATGTGGTCGGCGGCAATGCGCGCCTCGTACTTGCCCATGTGCGTGAACAGCTGGCGCCCGTCGACGTCGCCCACGGCGTACAGCCAGTCGGGATGGCGGCTGGATCGTTGGTGGTCGTCCACATCGATCGGCGCACCGTCCTCAAGGCCCACGGATGAGAGCCCCAACCGCTCGGTGTCCGGCCGTCGGCCGGTTGCGAGCAGGACCCGATCGGTGGCGAGTCGCTCGTGTCGAAGGTGGGCGACGATGGCACCGTCCGAGCCCGGCTCGAAGGCATCGACCGTCGTCCCGGTGAGCACCCGGACGCCATCGGCGACGAGGGACCGTTCCAACTCCTCGGCCGCGAACGACTCCTCCCCCGGCAGGATGGCGTCGGCCTGCTCCACCAGCACCACCTCCTCGCAGCCGATCCGCCGCCACGCCTGGGCCGACTCCACACCGACGGCGCCCGCCCCGACGATGAGCAACCGCTCGGACACGTCATGGGTGGTGGTCACGTCCCGGTTGTCCCACACCTCCACATCGTCGATCCCATCGATGGGTGGATGGACGGCTCGGCTGCCGGTGGCGAGGACGACGGCCCGCTCGGCGCGGAGCGTCCGGGGGCCGTCCGACGTGTCGACCTCCACCGTGCACTCACCACGCAGGCGCCCGTGGCCTCGAACGAGGTCGACGCCGTGGTCGTCGAGCCACGCCACCTGGGCGTCGTCCTCCCAGTGGGCGGCGAGCTCGTCCCGCCATGCGAAGACGGCGTCGGGATCGAGCGAGCCCGTGACAGCCTCGCGGGCCCCGGGCACGCGTGCCACCTCGGCGAGGACGTGGCCGGGGCGCAGCAGGGCCTTGGCGGGCATGCAGGCCCAGTACGAGCACTGGCCCCCGACGAGCAACTCCTCGACGAGGGCGACCGAGAGTCCGCCGTCGGCCAGACGGCCGGCGGCGACCTCACCCGCCGCACCACCTCCGATCACGATCGCGTCGTACGTCTGGGTCATGGGGGTCCTCCGTGGTCGGATCCCTCCACTACCCGGGGTACGACGGGAGCAACCATCGGACGCGAATGGCGGTCTCCGTCGACATCCCTCCGATCAGGAGTTGAAGAACCACCGCCAGGCGGCGGTGCGGTCGGCGAAGTGCTCCACCTCGATGCCCAGGGCCCGACCGATGGGCTTGCCGAGCACGGTGGCGATCCCCTCCCAGGCCCCGCCATCGGTGACGACCGCCAGCCTGCGGATGTCATCGGAGAACTTGTTCACCAATTCGAACTCCTGGTGGATGGTGCCGGCGTCGAGGCCCTCGACGTCGCGCATCTCGAGGATCAGGTCGAAGTCCTCGTCTCGGTCGGCTCGCAGGTGGAGCTCACCATCCAGCGTCTGTTGGTCGTCCTCGGTCATGGCGCCGGTGATGACGACCGCCAGCGCGCCGGGTTCGGACTCGGGCAGGATCTCGATCATCGTCCCTCCCCTTCTGCATGATTGGACACGGCTCGGACCTACCCGACCGGACCTCGCCCAACCCTCCTCCACACCACTCCCGAACGCGGCGACGGAGCCTCGCCATGCCGACCCCGGGGGGTCCAAGGGCTCCGACCTGCCCGACGGCGTCACCCGCGGACCGGGTCGGGACGACTCATCGTGGGGGGGAAGCAGACCGGAAGACCCGAACGACCACGAGTACACGCCCCGGACCGTTCCGACGAGGGTCGGGAGCCTCGAGTAGATGGGCGACTACCTCAGCGACGACACAACCCGCCGGGCATGCGACCAATTCGAGCTGCAGCGGACCGCACCGTGGTCAGGATCGACTGAGGCGGGGCCCTGCCGGACCGGACCGGCCGCATGGGCCCGACGCCGGGGCTCCGGGGGTGAGACTCGAACTCACAACCAACGGATTAACAGTCCGCTGCTCTGCCGATTGAGCTACCCCGGAAGGTGGGGCCGCAGGCTACCACCGGGGCCCTCGTAGGCCCCTCCGGGCGCCGTTGGGCCGGCCGCAACCGCCGCAACCCCTAGCCTGCCGCCGATGAGCTTCGTCTCGAACCTGCTCCTCGTCTTCGCCGTCGCCCTGCTGACGCGAGCGGTGCTGGCGGCCCACTCGGTCTCCTGGTGGCGGCTGCTCGTGGCGACCTTCATCGGCCTGCTCGGGGGACTCGCCCTCGTCCTGTTGTTCATCGCCGGACCCGACCTGCCCGGCGGGCTGCCCGACGACGTCGACCTCGGGGACGAGATCTTCGCCCTGCCCTTCCAACTGGTCATCACGATGGGACTCGTGGTGACCTTCGAGTTGGTGTCGTCCAGGCCGCGCCGTCGCCGGAGACTTCGCCGGGTGCGACCGCTCAAGGCCCTGCGGCGACGCCTCGCGATCGCCGGGCGGGGGTGGGAGGTCCTCCGGGTCACCGCCCGACACGGCCTCCGCGGCGAATGGGACCGGAGCGACCCGGCGGCACTCGCCGATCGCGCCCGGCGCCTGCGCCACGCCATCGAGGACCTCGGAGGTGTGTACGTCAAGCTCGGACAGCTCATCGCCTCGCGCCCAGACCTCGTGCCGCCCGTCGTGACCGCCGAGTTGGCGAGGCTCCAATCGTCGGCGACGCCGCTCTCCTTCGAGAAGATCGACGCGGTGATCGTCGCGGAGTTGGGTCCCGACCGCGGAGGGCTGGCCGACATCGACCCCGTCCCCCTCGGTGCGGCGTCGATCGCCCAAGCCCACACCGGCCGGATGGCCGACGGCGCCCCGGTCGTGATCAAGGTCCGGCGTCCCGGGCTCGAGGACGACGTCGAGCGCGACCTGGCCATCCTCGACTGGGTGGCTCGCACGGCCGAGCGGCGCAGCCCCGCCGCCGCTCGCTACGGGGTGCGCCGCATCGCCGACGAGTTCGCCGAGGCCCTCACCGCCGAGTTGGACTTCCGCAACGAGGCCCGTCAGACCGCCGAGATGAAGGAGGCCGTCGCCGGGTACTCCGCCATCGTGGTGCCAACCATCCACCCGGACGCCACCACCGAAGCCGTGCTCGTGATGGACCGGCTCGCGGGCGCACCCCTCGCCGTCACCCCCAGTTCGTCGATCGCGGTCGGGCGCCAGTTGGCCGAGCAACTGTGCCGGTCACAGATCCGGGCGATGATGCGGGGCGACCGCTTCCACGGCGACCCCCACCCCGGCAACATCCTCCTCCTGGCCGATGGGCGGCTCGGCCTCCTCGACTTCGGCATGACCGGCAAGCTCGACGCGTTCGGTCGGGAGTTCGTCATCGGATTGCTGGCCGGGCTGCGACTCGGCGACCCGGCGCTGGTCTACGAGGCCTTGCTGTCCGGGGGATCGGTCGACGTCGACACCGACCGCGAACAGGTCGAGCGGGCGATCGCCGCCTTCCTCAGCGCCCACGCCGGGGACGAGCTGTCGGCCCGGTCGATGACCGACCTCCTGCGGATGACCGCCGAGCTCGGCATCGCCATGCCCCAGCAGGCGGCCGTCATGTTCCGGACGGTCGCGACGCTGATCGGCACGCTGGGGCAGCT
>JBFLKR010000308.1:0-5426 GCA_040883295.1 Acidimicrobiia bacterium | reverse complement strand
GACCACGACTGCCAGCCGTGGCGCAGGAAGGCACCGTCGGTCCGGCCGTGGGCGACCACGACCTCGGTGCCGGTGGCGAGCCACCCGCCCGGGACGGCTCGGATGTCGGTGGCGGCCTCGATGTGGGGCGGGGTCATGGGCGTATCTTCCCACCCATGTCCCCCGCCACCATCGTCGATCGACTGGTCGCCGACTTCGCCGCCCGCTTCGGCGGCGCTCCCGAGGTGGTGGTCCGCTCCCCCGGGCGCGTGAACCTCATCGGCGACCACACCGACTACAACGACGGCCTCGCCCTGGCGATGGCGATCGAGCGGGCGGTGTGGGTGGCGGCCCGCCGACGCGACGACCGGGTGGTGCATGCCGAGTCGACCTCGGAGCCCAACCCGGTGCGCTTCGGCCTCGACGACCTCGATCGCTCCCGGCGGGGGTGGGGCGCCTACCTCGAGGGCGTGAGCCACGTGCTCCGGGACGGTTTGGTCGGATGGGATGGACTGGTCACCGCCGACCTGCCGATCGGGGCCGGCCTGTCGTCGTCGGCGGCGCTGGAGCTGGCCACGGCCCGGGTGTTCGCCGAGCTCGGCGGCCTCGAGTGGGACCCGCGGGCGATGGCCGAGGCGTGCCGGCGGGCCGAGAACGAGTGGGTGGGGATGCAGAGCGGCATCCTCGACCAGTTCTCGTCGGCGCTGGCCGAGGCGGGCACCGCCATGCTGATCGACTTCGCCGACCGGTCGGTACGCCACGTGCCGCTGCCCGAGGGCGTGGCGGTGCTGGTGTTGGACACGTCGACCCGCCGGGGCCTCGTCGACTCGGCCTACAACGCCCGCCGAGCGGAGTGTCGGTCGGCGGCCGAGGCCCTCGGGGTCGAGTCGCTGCGGGAGGCCGACCCCGATCAGCTCGGCTCGCTGCCGATGCCCGAGCGCGCCCGGGCCCGCCACGTCCTGACCGAGAACGAGGCAGTGCGGGGGGTGGTGGCGGCCTTCGAGGCGGACGATCTCGCCGCCGCCGGCCGGTGGTTCGCCACCAGCCACCGCAGTCTGCGCCACGACTACGAGGTGTCGACCGAGGCGCTCGACGTCATGGTCGCTGCCGCCGAGGCGGCCGGCTGCTTCGGGGCCCGCCTGACGGGGGCCGGCTTCGGCGGGTCGGTGGTAGCACTCGCCCCTGCCAACCGGGCCGGGGCCGTGCTCGAGCGGGCCGTGGCCGCGTTCGGGGAAGCGACGGACCTGCCGGGCACGGGGTTCGTGGCCGAGCCGGCCGGCGGTACCTCGGTGGTGGTGCCATGACCGAGCGGGCCATCACCGCCGTCGTGTCCGGCCGGGTGCAGGGCGTCTTCTTCCGGGCCTCGGCCCGACGCGTCGCCCAGGCACTCGGGGTGTCGGGATGGGTCCGAAACCGGCCCGACGGCACCGTCGAGGCCTTCGCCCAGGGCGACCCCGAGAGCCTCGATGAGTTCGTCGCCTGGCTCGAGCAGGGCCCGACCGACGCCCACGTGACCGACGTCGAGGTGGCCGACGCCGAGGTGGTCCCCCGCTTGGTCGGCTTCGACGTCCGCCGCTGATCCGACGGCGAGCCCGACGCCCGCATCGGCCAATGGCCGACCGCACATCGACGTCGACAGGGGACGGGGCGCGGGCGGGTCCGTCGTTCGAGTCCCCAACGGTGCCAGCCAACCGATCCGCCGATCGTGCGACACGCGTCAGGTGTTCAGGATGAGCACCGGGCAGGAGGCCATGCGGGCGAGGTACTCGACCCGGGGCCCGAGGTGGAGGCGGGTGGAGCCGGCCCGGACGTTGGTGCCCAGCACGAGCAGGTCGACGCCGAGCCGGTCGATGGCCTCGAGGATCCCCGTCTCCACGTCCTCGGCCCGGCGGATCTCGGTGGCCGTCTCGAGGTCGAGCCGGGTGCCGAGCGCCTCCATCTCGCCGGTGACGTCGGGCGCCAGCTCGGAACGTATGCCCACCCGGGTGGGGGTCACCACGTGGAGGCCGGTGACCCGCCCGCCCTCGCCGGCGATGACGAAGGCAAGGTCGGCGGCCCGGCGGGCCGGGTTGGTGCCATTGGTGGGGACCAGGATGTGACGCGGCGCCCAGTCGTCGGCGACCGGCCCGCTGCGGACCACCAGCGTCGGCACGGTCGACAGCTTCACGACGTCGTCGACGACGGGGCCGAAGAGGGTGTCGGTCCCATCGCCGCCAGTGGCGCCCACGACCACCAGGTCGTAGTCGGACTTCGCCTCCTCCAGGATCGCGACCACCGGGTCGTCGGTGATGACGACCCGGACGTGGGGCCGGTGCTCGAAGGCGTCGGCGACCAGGTCGAGGTACGCCTCTGCCGCCCGCCGGTCGTCGGGGGTGGCGGCGAGCAGGGTGGCGTCGATCTCGCCGGCGCTCCGCAGCCGGTCCACGATCGATGCCTCGATCGCCTGGGTGGCGCCTGGCTCGGTGCGGGGCCGCAGCGGCAGGAGGATCCGGCGGATCGTGCCGGCGAAGCTGTCGGCCATCGCCGCCTCGCGCCGGAGGCGGCGATCCTCGCTCTCGTCGAGCTCGACGCGCGCCAGCGTGAAGCGCAGGGCGACCGGTGCCAGTAGCGACGTCACGATCGCCATCACCACGATGATCGAGAACAGCTCCTGGGAGAGGATCCCGAGCTGGAGGCCGATGGAGGCGATGATGATCTCCAGCGCCCCGCGGGCGTTGAGCCCCGATCCGTAGGCGAGCGACGTCCAGTGGTCCTGGCGGGCGATGAGTCGGGCCCCGAGGTAGGCGCCGGTGACCTTGCCGGTCGTGGCGATGCCGATGACGAGCAGGGTGAGGAGGGCGAGGCGGGGCTCGAGGATGGCGGCGACGTCCACCTTGAGGCCCGACACGGCGAAGAAGATCGGGGCGAACACAGCCAGGGCGATCGACTCGAGTTTGTGGACGACGTCGACCGGCAGCCGCGGCAGCCGTCCGAAGAGGATGCCGATGGCGAACGCCCCGATGACGGGCTCGAGGTGGAGCGCCTGGGAGAACGCCCCCCAGCCGAAGGCGAGCACGACGACCATCGTCAGGACGGAGTCACGACCCCGGAACCGGTCCTGGGCGAGGTCGAGACCCCGCTTGACCAGCCAGTTGCCGACCGTTGCCGTGGCGAGGAGGAACGCCAGGACCGATCCCACCGTGGACAGGACGGTCCCGGCGGTGAGCACCGAGGCACCGGCGAGGGCGGTCACGATCCCGAGCATCGTCCACCCGGTGATGTCGTCGATCATCCCGGCGGCGAGGATCGTCTGGCCGAAGTCGCGCCGCATGAGGTCGAGGTCCATGAGGACCTTGGCGAGGACGGGGATCGCCGAGATCGCCATGGCGATGGCCATGAACAGGGCGAACACGAGCCGCTGGTCGGGGTCGCCGAGGAGGTCGTCGGGGATGAGGTAGAAGCCGAGGAGGAAGCCGCTGGTGCCGGTCACCGTGAGGCCGCCGAGGGACACGCCCGCCGCGATGCCCGCCCGGCGTCGGATGAGGCCGAGGTCGGTCTCGAGGCCGGTGACGACCAGCAGGAACATGACGCCGATGAGGCTCACGACCTCGAGGAGGTGGCCCTGGACCTCCGTCTGGGGCAGCACCCAGGTGCCCAGGAACGGGATGAGGCTCGACAGCAGCGACGGGCCGAGGATGACGCCGGCGAGGATCTCGCCGACCACGGCTGGCTGCTTGAGGCGTTGGGCCAACCCGCCGAGCAGGCGGGCGACGCCGAGCAGGACGGCCACCTGCAGGACCAACTGGAGGACCTCGTCGTGCGAGGCAGCGCCGAACACATCGGTCATCGTCGACTCCTTCCATCTCGCCTGGGGGGTTAGCTGACGGGCTCGGGCGGGAAGGTGCCCTATCCGGTGTCGTCACCGGAATTCGCCCCGTGGGGGTGGGTCCCCCCCTCCGACTCGTCTCGGACTCGGCGCTCGTATCGGCGGCACCATAGGTGAGGCCACCGTCCGGTGGGAGACCTCCCGGCCGGCGATCCGGCACTCGGTGCTCTGCCCTGGCGTAGCCTCGGATCGTGGTCGAGCGGGTACAGAACCTCTGGGAACGAGCACGCGAGAGCCTCCTCGTGCTCCCGGCGGCCATGGTCGTCGCTGCCGGCGCCCTGGCATGGGGAGCCATCCGGTTCGACCTCGGGACGGTCACCGAGCCGTGGTCGAACCTGCTCATCGAGGCGTCGGTCGACAGCGCCCGGGCGGTGCTCACCACCGTGGCCGGGGCCACGGCCACCGTGGCGGGCATCGTGTTCGCGCTCACGGCGGTGGCGGTGCAGTTGGCGTCGTCGATGTACTCGCCTCGGGTCATCCAGGGCTACATGCGCGACCGCCTGCAGCAGTCGGTGATCGGTGTGGTGTCCGGCACGTTCACGTTCTCCCTCCTCGCCCTCGCCTCGGTGGAGGACCCTCTCGACGGTTCGTTCGGCACGGCGCCGCGGATGACGGTGACCATCGGCGTCGTGCTCGGCGTGGTCGCCTTCGGGTTCATCGTCGTGAACATCGACCACGTCGTCCGCACCCTCCGTGCCGACGCCATCATCCGCCGCCTCACCGACCAGACCCTCGCCGCCATCCGTCGGTATCACCCCGAGGACGCGGCCCATGACCCCGGCGAGCTGGAACTGCCGGATGCCGAGTCGGTGACGGTCGCCGCCAAGGGGCGGGGGTGGCTGCGCTCGATCGACCGGGACTGGCTGCTGGAGAAACTCCCGCCGGGCACGCTGGTGCGGCTCGACACGTCGGTGGGGTCGCTGCTGCGCGAGGGTGGGCCGGTCGCCACGATCTGGTCCGACGGGCTCGACGCCGACCAGGCCGCCGAACTCGTGCACGATGCCACCGTCGTGGGCGCCTCCCGGTCGCTCGACCAGGACCCGATCTATGGGATCCGCCTGCTCGTCGACGTGGCGCTGCGGGCGCTGTCGCCGGGCGTCAACGACCCGACGACGGCGGTGACGGTCGTCCTCCACCTCACCGGTCCGCTGTCCGAGGTGCTGAGACGCGAACTGCCGCCCCGGGTGTATCGGGGCGAGGACGGCCGGCGCCTGTTCGAACCGCTGCGCCCGACCGACGCCGACTTCCTGCGAGTGGCGCTCCGGGAGATCCGCCTTGCGGCCGCCGGCCAACCAGAGGTGCTCGAGGCCATGGCACACTTGCTCGCCGACCTCGTCCCCGGCACCGAGCCCGAGGGCCGCCACCGCGGCCTGCTCGCGATCGAGGCGGGCGCCCTCATCCGCACCACCGCCACCCTCTCCGAGCCTGATCGCGACCGAGTGCTGTCAGCGCTCGGTGAACTGGCACCGGCGTAGGAGGGATCCCCCCTCCGGGGGGATCCCCCAAGACGTCCGCGCCCGAGTGGGAGATCCCCCCGAAGGGGGGATGGGCCCCGCCGGCCGAGGACCGAGGCCGGTGGGAG
>JBFLKR010000307.1:0-14980 GCA_040883295.1 Acidimicrobiia bacterium | reverse complement strand
CCGACCGCACCCCGGACCTGCCGACCCCCGACACCGGTCGGGGACGGCGAGCCCTCGTCGTCGGCGACCGGGACCAGTTCGTGTCACCGGTCGACCTCGCGGCCTACGCCGCCGAGGTCGGCGCCGAACTCCACGTCATGCCCGGCTCCGACCACTTCTTCTACGTCCGCGAGCGACGCCTGGCCGATCTGGTGGCCGATGGGCTGCGGGCGCCCTGACAGGTCCCAGTACCGAGTACCGAGTACTCCCGCGGTCCCGCGGTTCCGTGGTTCGAGACCCGCTTCGTGAAGGTCCGGCGCCGCTTCAAGAAGCGGGCTTGAAGCTCCGGTTGCGGGCCTCGTCGAGGGTGTCGGGCCCGAACGTGGAGACCAGTCTGCGGCCGATGAGGTCGTCCGCCTCGAGCCGTTCGGCGAGGGCTGCGGCCTGGGCCTCGTCGTCCGTGTCGTAGACGACCATGTCGTCGCGGGTGCCGATGAACCGGTGGTGTTCGAGGCGTCGGTGGCGCATGACGACAGCGTACCTCAGGCCTCCGACCCGCCATCGGGGTCGCCGAAGACCTCGCCGGGCTCGGCCTCCTCGCCGACGACGCCGATCGACCGCAGGTACGCGCCCTGGGCCTCGAGCACCGTGGCGATGTCACCCTCGCTCATCGGGTGGCCCTGCCTGGCGACGGCCTTGCCGATGTAGTCCACGGTCCCGTCGGTGGTCCCCACCACGATCGGGACCTCGGCGTCGTCACGAGCGAGCATCTGGAGGAAGAACACCTGCCACTCGAGCACCCGCCGGACGTTGTCGCGGCCGAGGCGTTGACGGACCTCGTCGGGGATGGTGGCGAGGACGTGGTCGGTGGCGTCCTCGATGCCGTACACCGGCTCGGCCGGCTGACCGCGGGTACGGGCCTCCTGCCACAGCAGCGCCGCCACGAGCAGCAGGAAGACACCGAGCAGCACCCCGCCCAGGACGAGGGCTCCCGCCCCGGACATGGATCAGAGGCCGAGGCGGTCGGCGAGCACGGCCCGATGGGCGGCCGGGCTGCCGAGGAGCACCTCGCTGCTCTTGGCACGCTTGAAGTACAGGTGGGCGTCGTGCTCCCAGGTGAAGCCGATGCCGCCGTGGATCTGGATGTTCTCGGCCGCGCAGTGGAAGTACGCCTCCGAGCAGTACGACTTGGCCAACGGGGCGACGAGGGTGAGCTCCTCGGGATCCTCGGCGGCGGCCCAGGCGGCGTAGTAGGCGGCCGACTTGGCCGACTCCACCGCCACCAGCATGTCGGCGCACTTGTGCTTGATCGCCTGGAACGAACCGATCGGGCGGCCGAACTGCACCCGGTCCTTGGCGTACTGGACCGCTTCGTCGAGCACTCTGGCGGCCCCGCCGATGTCCTCGAGGGCGATCGCCACGGCCCCGAGGGCCAGCACCTGGTCCAGCACCTCGGTCGCCGGAGCGGCGGCGAGCGGTTCACCGGGGGCGCAGTCGAAGGTCAGGTGCGCCAGCTTGCGGGTGAGGTCGAGGGTGGGGAGCCGCTCGGCCACCACGTCGCCACCCGACACGAGGAACAGGCCGAGACCGTCGTCGGTGCGGGCGGGCACCACGACCACGTCGGCCTCGGCCCCGTCGAGGACGTAACGAGCAGTGCCACTCAACGACCACCCGTCTCCGTCGGCGGTGGCGGTGACCGTGGCGTCGTCCGGCCCGAAGGGGCCGGCCCCCTCGGGCACGGCCACCGTGGCGACGGTCTCGCCGGCCGCGATCCCGGCGAGGACCTCGGACTTCTGGGCCTCATCGCCGCCCTCGAGCACCGCGTTGGCGGCGAGGACCACCGAGGCCAGGAACGGCGCCGGGAAGAGCGACCGCCCCATCTCCTCGAGGAGCACCGCCAGTTCGAGGAAGCCGAAGCCGGCACCGCCATATTCCTCGGGGATCGCCATGGCCTGCCAGCCGAGGTCGGCGATCTCGCGCCAGTGGGCCTCGTCGTAGCCCCGGTCGGTCTCCATGAGCTCGCGCACCGTGTCGATCGGCGCCTTGGCCTCGAGCCACTCCCGAGCGGTCTTGCGGAGGAACTCCTGCTCCTCGGAGAATGCGAAATCCATGGCGGCGAGGCTAATCGGGGGGACACGGGACCTCCGACGCCGCGCTCCCGCCGGGGGCCGGACGCACCTGCCCAGCAGGCGCGCGCCGCCTAGCGTCCCGGGCATGGAACTCGCCCTCATGACCGAACCGCAGCTCGGCGGCACGTACCAGGACCTCCTCGACGCCGCCCGCTGGGCGGAGGCGAATGGCCTCGTCGCCTTCGCCCGTTCCGACCACTACTACTGGTCCGGCGAGCCCACCCCCGATGCCACCGACGCCTTCGTCACCCTCGCCGGACTGGCCCGCGAGACGGAGCGGATCCGCCTCGTCGTGCTCGTGTCCCCGCTGACCTTCCGCCACCCCGCCGTCATCGCCAAGTCGGCCGCCACGCTCGACCAGATGTCCGGCGGCCGGTTCGACCTCGGGATCGGCACCGGCTGGAACGAACAGGAGCACGAGGTGTTCGGGCTGCCGTTCCCCGACTGGTCGGAGCGGTTCGCCCGCCTCGAAGAGGCACTGCCCTACGTCACGTCGGCGCTCCGCGACGGGCACGCGGCGTTCTCCGGCGACCACTACTCGATCGATGCCACCGTGCGACCCCTCGCCCCCGGGACCGAGATCATCGTCGGCGGCAGCGGCCCCCGTCGCACGCCCCGGCTGGCCGCTCGCTGGGCCGACGAGTACAACACGTTCATCGGGACTCCGGACGACGTGACGTCGAAGATCGGCGTGCTGCGGGAGGCCGCCGTCGAGTTCGGGCGGGACCCGGATTCGATCCGGGTTTCGGTCATGGGCGGCTGCCTCGTCGGGACCGACCGGGCCGACTACTCCGAGCGGCTCCGGAGGGAGGCCGCCGAGCGCGACATGGACCCGGCCGACCTCGAGTCCCGATACGCCGATCGGGGCGTCCCCCATGGCACCCCCGACCAGGCCCTCGAGGCCTTGGCGGCCCTCGAGGCGGCGGGCGTGGACCGCTGGTACGTCCAGGTGATTCCCCACGACCTCGAGACGGTGCGCCGGACGGTGGATCCGCTGCTGTGAGTGGCCTCCCCGCCGCGAGCCGTCGATGGCTGGCGGCCGTCGAGGCCCTCGATCTCCACCTCGACGTGCGGGAGATCCCCGCGGGGACGAAGACCGCCGAGGACGCAGCCGCCGGGGTCGGGTGCGACGTCCGCCACATCGTCAAATCGCTCGTCTTCGTCGTCGACGGCCGCCCGGTGGTGGCCCTCGTGCCCGGCGACCGCCGCCTCGACCCCGATCTGCTCGCAACGGCCATGGGCGGGACCGAGGCGGGCCGCGCCGACCTCGACACCGTCCGCTCGACCACCGGGTTCGCAGCGGGCGGCACTCCGCCCTTCGGACACGCCACCAGGGTGCCGGTCGTCGCCGACGCCGCCCTCGAGGACGCCACCCTGTGGATCGCAGCGGGCACGCCCACCACCGTCGCCGCGATCGGCCTCGGGGACCTGCTGGCAGCGACCGGAGCCCGAGTCGCCCCCCTCTCCCACCCCGGGTAGCCGACCCCCGTCGGTACCATCCGCCTCCCCGACCCCACCGGACCATGAGCGAACTGCTACGCATCGAGAACCTCCACGCCACCGCCGACGACGTCGAGATCCTGAAGGGCGTCGACCTCACCGTGAACCGCGGCGAGGTGCACGCTCTCATGGGGCCGAACGGCTCGGGCAAGAGCACCCTCGCCAACGTCCTCATGGGCCATCCCGCCTACGAGGTGACCGAGGGCCGGATCGTGTTCAAGGGCGAGGACATCACCGAGGCCGCCGCCGACGCCCGGGCGAACGCTGGGATGTTCCTCGCCTTCCAGTACCCCGAGGAGATTCCCGGGGTGTCCGTGGTGCAGTTCCTCCGCCAAGCCCTCTCCAACCGGACCGGCATCGACTACACGGTGCTCGAGCTCCGGCTCAAGGTCATGGAGGCGATGGCGTCGCTGGGCATGGACGCCACCTTCGCCGACCGGTACCTCAACGAGGGCTTCTCCGGCGGCGAGCGCAAGCGCAACGAGGTCCTCCAGATGGCGGTGCTCGAACCGGAGTTGGCGATCCTCGACGAGACCGACTCCGGGCTCGACATCGACGCCCTCCGGACCGTGGCCGAGGGCGTCCGATCACTCGTGGCACCCGAACGCGGCTTCCTCGTCATCACCCATTACCAGCGCTTGTTGGGGTACGTGCGGCCCGACGTCGTCCACGTGTTCATGGACGGCCGGGTGCTGACCTCGGGCGGCATCGAGCTCTCGGAGCGGCTCGAGGCCGAGGGGTACGACGCCTTTCGCACGCCCGCCTCCTGATGCGCGACGTCCGGGACGACTTCCCGTTCCTGGACGCCCACCCGGGCCTCGCCTTCCTCGACTCCGCCGCCTCCAGCCAGACGCCGGCCGCAGTGATCGACGCCATGGCGGCCTTCGACCGCTCGTCGTATGCCAACGTCCACCGAGGGGCCTATCGGCTCAGCCAGACGGCCTCGGTGGCCTACGAGTCGGCCCGCGCCACCGTGGCCCACTTCGTCGGCGCCGGCGCCCCGTCGGAGATCGTGTTCACCCGCGGCACCACCACCGGCCTGAACCTGCTGGCGCACGGTCTCTCTGGCAGACTCGGGCCCGGCCGGTCGATCGTGCTCACCGAGATGGAGCACCACGCCAACCTCATCCCCTGGCAGCAGGCCGCCGCCCGCAGCGGCGCCGAGCTCAGGGCCGTTCCGATCACCGACGACTTCCGGCTCGACATGGACCGGTTCGCCGACCTGGTGGACGAGTCCACCGAGGTCGTGACGGTGACCGGCATGTCGAACGTCTTGGGGGTCCGCCCCGACCTCGACGCCGTCAGCCACCTTGCCCGGGCGGTCGGGGCCACCGTCGTCGTCGACGGCGCCCAGTTGGTCCCCCACCAGCCCGTCTCCGTCGGTGACCTCGACATCGATGCCCTCGCCTTCGGTGCCCACAAGATGCTCGGCCCGACCGGTATCGGGGCACTGTGGATGCGGCCCGAGCTCGCCGAGTCGATCGAGCCGTTCGAGACGGGCGGCGAGATGATCCGCGACGTCACCATCGACGCCGCCACCTGGGCACCGGTCCCGGCCAAGTTCGAGGCCGGCACCCCGCCCATCACCCAGGCGATCGGGTTCGCCGCCGCCGTCGACTACCTGACCGACCTAGGCATGGACGAGGTCGCCGCCCACGAGGCCGAGCTCACCGCGACCGCCATCGCCCGCCTGACCGACGAGGTGGAGGGGGTCACCGTCATGGGCCCCGGACCGGCGCCGGATCGAGGTGGGGTCATCGCCTTCACGCTCGACGGCGTCCACGCCCACGACGTCGCCACGATCCTCGACGAGCACGGCGTCGCCGTGCGGGCGGGCCACCACTGCGCCAAGCCGCTCATGCGGGTGCTCGGCGTGGCGGCGACCGCCCGGATCTCGTTCTCCGTCTACTCCCACCCCGACGACCTCGACCCGATGGTCGAGGGGCTACGCTCGGCACGCCGTATCTTCGGCTGACCATGTCGCTCGACGAGCTCTACCGCCAGGTCATCCTCGACCACTACCGGTCGCCCCGCCACCGGGGCGCGCTGGACCACGCCGACCACCATGCCGAGGGTCACAACCCGCTCTGTGGCGACGAACTCACCGTCGACCTCGAGGTCACCGACGGGGTGGTGACCGACGTCGGCGTCGAGGGCCAGGGCTGCTCGATCTCCCAGGCGTCGGCCTCGATGATGGCCGAGGCCATCGTCGGCAAGCGCGTCGAGGAGGTCGTCGAACTTGCCGATGCATTCGGTGAGCTCATGACCGGCGACGAGCCCGACCTCGACCCCGCCCGACCCGGGGCGACGCTCGGCGACCTGGAGGCCCTCGCCGGGGTGCGGGACTTCCCGGTGCGCATCAAGTGTGCCACCCTCGGCTGGCACACGATGCTCGAGGCGCTCGGGGCCGACGAGGACTGACCAGGCCCGCTCGGTACGCTGCCCACCCCCGAGGAGGAGACCTCATGTCCGGTGACTACGACGTCGACGCCCGCCGATACTGGGCCGGCGCCGTGGCGGTGGCCGTCATCGGCGCCCTCGCCGCCGCACTCGCTCAGGTCGTCATCGAGCTGGTCATCGACGACGACTTGCTCATTGCCCCACCCGGCGGGGCCCTCGAGCCCCTCTCGCCCGTCGCCACGGCCGGCGTCACGTTCGCCGTGGCGATCGTCGGGCTCGGCCTCCTCCACCTCTTCCTCGTCGCCGTGCCCCGGGGCCGCACACTGTGGGGCCTGCTCGCCTCACTCGTGCTGATCGGCTCGATCATCCCCGTCGTGCAGTTGGACACGGACGGCCGCAACCAGGTGCTGCTGCTCGTCGTGCACCTCGTGGCCTACCTGTTCATCGTTCCGACGATGCTCGGCATCGTGCCGAGGGTGACGACCCCGAGGCGCTGAGGCCTACTCCGACGCGGGGATCGCCGATGCGATCCACCCGTCGACTCGCAACCACTGCTCGAACAGCCACTCGTCGATCCGGTCGAGGTCGACGTCGGCGGCGCGTACCCGCCACGTCTCGGCGGTGACCCGTGCCCCGATGAGGGCGCCGTCCAGCAGGTCGCGGATGCCGGCCAGCCCCTCCAGGCCGCGGTGGGCGAGGAAGACGACGTCGTGACCGGCCCGCACGAGGGCGGCCGGGCCGCCGGGACGGGGCGGCAGGACGTGGCGGAGCTGTTCCGCCTGTTGGGCGATCCGGCGGCGCCCCGACTCGACCAGGCGTCGGCGCTTCTCGGCGGTGAACCGGGTGCCCTCGGGGTAGATGAGCACCGCCCCGTCCGGGCCGAGGCCCTCGGCGAGCGCCGCCACCGCCGGGATGTCCGCCCCCGCCCGCCCTCGCCGGACGAAGACGTTCGGCACCCGGTTGCCGGCGATGTCGAGGCATGGGTCCACGAGGAGCTCCGACTTGAGCACGTACCGGAGGTTGATCCCGTACGGGTTGGCGATCGTGATGGACGGGACGAGCGTGTCGGCGATCGAGGCGTGACGCATCAGCAGCACGTAGGGCCCGGTGTCGAGGCGAGCATCGGCCTCCTCGAGCTCGATGCGGAAGCCGAAGAGCGCCCGAAGCCCGAGGTAGAGGGTGCCCGACCACCAGCGCTGCACGGCAAAGGTCTGCGCCTTGCGGGCGTCGGGCCGGCCGAGGGTCGTGAGCCACGACACGCTGAGGACGACGAGTCCGAGGGTCTCGGCGAGCAGGTACCACCAGCCGAAGAGCACCAGTCGGGCCGTCGGCAGCCGGAACTGCGCCCGGACGAGGTCGACGACCAGCGCCACCAACCCGACCACGGGCAGGAGCGGGGTCAGCAGCAGGAATCCCAGCACGATGGCCGGGATCGTGACGAGGCGGCGCCTCAGCACGCCGCCGGGTCCATCACTGCAGGCCGCCCTCGGTCATCCGCCGCAGGTCGAGGGCGGCATCCAGTTCCTCGGCCGTCATGAGTCCCCGCTCCAGCACGACCTCGCGGACGGTCCGCCCGGAGGCGAACGCCTCCTTGGCGGCCGCCGAGCCGGCGTCGTACCCGATGTGGGGATTGAGGGCGGTGACCACGATGACGTTCTTCTCGAGCAGCTCGAGCGCCCGCTCGGCATCCGCCTCGATCCCCGCCACCGTCTTGTCGGCGAGCACGGTCGCCGAGGAGGCCAGCAGGTCGATCGAATCGAGGAGGGCCTCGGCCATCACCGGCATCATGACGTTGAGCTCGAAGTTGCCGTTGGCCCCACCCCAGGTGATCGTGGCGTCGTTGCCGATCACCCGGGCCGCCACCATCATCACCGCCTCGGGGATCACGGGGTTCACCTTCGCCGGCATGATCGACGAGCCCGGCTGGAGGGCCGGCAGTCGGATCTCGGCGATGCCGGTCACGGGTCCCGACGCCAGCCACCGCAGGTCGTTGACGATCTTGAACAGGGACTGGGCGATCGTCTTCAGGGTGCCGGATGCGGCCACCACCGCGTCCTTGGCTGCCTGGGCCTCGAAGTGGTTGGGTGCCTCGACGAAGGGATGGCCCGTGCGCTCGGCCATGAGGGCGATGGCATCGGCGGCGAACCCCTCCGGGGCGTTGATGCCGGTCCCCGTCGCGGTACCGCCGAGGGCGAGCTCGCAGAGCTCGGGGAGCACCTTGTCGAGCCGGGTGACCGCGTTGCGGACCTGCTGGGCATAGCCCGAGAACTCCTGGCCGAGCGTCACCGGCACGGCGTCCATGAGGTGGGTGCGACCCGACTTCAGCACGTCGTCGAACTCGTCGGCCTTGGCGGCGAGCGTGGCCGCGAGGTGCTCGAGGGCCGGACGAAGGTCGGAGCGGATCGCCTCGACCGCCGCCACGTGCATCGCCGTGGGGAAGGTGTCGTTGGAGGACTGGCCGAAGTTGACGTGGTCGTTGGGGTGGACGAGCCGGGAGCCGCGCTCGCCCCCCAGCACCTCGGTGGCTCGGTTGGCGACGACCTCGTTCGTGTTCGTGTTGGTCGACGTGCCCGAGCCGGTCTGGAAGACGTCGACGGGGAACTGGTCATCCCAGTCGCCGGCCATGACCTCGTCGGCGGCCGTCCGCACGGCCTCGGCAGTCGACTCGTCGATCTCGCCACGCCGGCCGGCGACCGTGGCCGCCGACCCCTTCATGAGCCCGAAGGCCCAGATGAGTCGGCGGCCCACCGTCCGGCCGGAGATCGGGAAGTTGTCGACGGCTCGCTGGGTGGAGGCGCCGTACCAGGCATCGGCCGGCACCCGCACCTCGCCCATGGAGTCCCGCTCGACGCGGAAGGAGGTGTCCTCGGTCATGGCGGGGAGGGTAGACCGCTCCTGCGCCCCCGGCTCCGCCGGGGCAGACATCGACGCCCGGCTACGTCAGCAGGTGCTTGTGATCGTCATAGCGGCGGACGAGGCGCTCTGCCAGGCCCTCCCCTTCCCTCTCCTCGTCGAGTCGCCGCGCCACCGCCACCAGCAGCTCGACGAGGCCCGCATGGTCGTCGAGGGCGATGTACTCGGGGGCCGGTACGGCCTCACCATCGCCCGCCTCGACCCGGTCGAGGTCGCCCTGGTTGTGGTAGTTGCCCAATGGGAGGCAGACGCAGGTGGCGGCGAGGCCGTGGGCGACGAAGGCGGTGGCCTCACAGGCGCCACCGTCCATCAGCTTCCGCTGGGTGGGGCGGTCGAGGTCGCCGGCGATGACGGACACCCGATCGGTGAGTTCCGGGGTGAACACGCTCACCCGGTCGCCGACCCGCACCACCGGGCCCGCCCCGACGGGTGCCCAGTCGAAGGCACGGCTCGTCTCGAGGCAC
Source organism: Acidimicrobiia bacterium (assembly GCA_040883295.1). Taxonomy (GTDB): domain Bacteria; phylum Actinomycetota; class Acidimicrobiia; order Spongiisociales; family JAENVV01; genus JAHEFX01. The sequence continues at coordinate 5,595 of JBFLKR010000307.1, read as the reverse complement.
ACGAGGCGGGCGTCGGGGGCGATCGTGCCCTCGACGCAGGCGGCGATGGCGCCGACGAAGCCCACCTCCTCGGCCCGGGTGAGGAGCAGGCCGACGTGGCCGAGGTCGGGATCGGTGCGGGTGCGCTCGAGCACCGACAGCGCCGCCGCCACCCCGGCGAGATCGTCGCACCCCGGCGCCCGGAGGACGCCGTCGACGATGCCGAGGTCGGTCGGGTCGAAGTGCCACCGCCCGATCGTGCCCGGGGCCACGTCGACGTCGACGGTGCCGACGCCGGCTTCGGCGTCCCACGTCGTCAGCGTCCCGACGACCGGCGCCCCGTCGATCGGGAAGAACTCGACGGCGGGGGCGCCGTCGAAGTACGGCGCCCCCATGCCGCCACGAAACGAGACCGCCCCACCCTCGCCGGCCACGAAGCCGGGGTGGTCGAGGTGGGCGGTGATCAACAGTGGGGGGCGGCGGGGTGGGTGCGGCCCGGAGAGGACGAGGTTGCCGGCCATGTCTCGACGGATGGCCACACCGTCCCGCTCGGCTGCCCAGCCTTCGATGAAGGCGACGACCGCCTCCTCCCGCCCGGCGATGGTCGGCAGATGGGTGAGGGCCTCGAGCCAGGCTCGGTCGTCATTGGTGAGCATCGACGGGACGGTACCGCCCCGCCCACGTAGCCTGCGCGCCATGGCCAACCCGATCCAGGTCACCTTCGATGCGGCCGACCCGCCCGCCCTCGGCGCCTTTTGGGCCCTGGCGCTGGACTACGTCGAGCAACCGCCCCCCGACGGCCACGACTCCTGGGACGCCTGGTGCGAGGCGATGGGGATCCCCCCGGAACGACGACGGGACGCCCATGCGATCGTGGACCCCACCGGCGCCGGGCCCCGGGTCTTCTTCCAACGGGTGCCCGAGGACAAGGTCCACAAGAACCGCGTCCACCTCGACGTGTCGGTCTCGGGCGGACCGACGGCGTCGCTCGAGAACCGGCGCCCACTCGTCGACGACAAGGTGGCCGAGTTGGTGGCCGCCGGGGCCACCCAGATCGCCCGGTTCGACCGCGAGGACGACTACTGGGTGGTACTCGCCGACCCCGAGGGCAACGAGTTCTGCGTGACCTGAAAGTCGGTCAGAACGGCAGGTCGGTGAGGGTGTCGGCGACCGACGGGGTGGCGCCGGCCGGCGCCGGGGCCTCGATCCCGAGCCGCTCGCGAACCGCTTCGTAGCCACCATCCTCCAGTTCGTCGGCCAACTCGGGCCCCCCGGAGTCGACGATGCGGCCACCCAACATGATGTGGACCCGATCGACCGCCATGTACTGGAGGATCCGGGAGTAGTGGGTGATGACGAGGATGCCGACGTCGGGCGAGCGCAGCTGCTCGACGGCCTCGGCGACCTGGCGCACGGCGTCGATGTCGAGCCCCGAGTCGATCTCGTCGAGGACCGCGATCTTCGGGGAGAGGACCCCGATCTGGAACATCTCCGACCGCTTCTTCTCGCCTCCGGAGAGGTCGTCGTTGATGGCCCGACCCAGGAAGTCGGTCACCCCGAAGCGGTGGGCCTGCTCGGCGATCGTCGCCGCGAAGGCGTCGGCGTCGGCGCCCCGGGCGACGCCGACCTCGGCCATGAACTCGCCGAGACGGACGCCGGGGATCTCGACGGGGTACTGGAAGGCCTGCTGGAGGCCGAGGGCGGCCCGCTCGTCGACCGGCTTGTCGAGTAGCTCGACGCCGTCGAGCGTCGCCGACCCGGAGACCTCGTAGGTGGACTTGCCGGTGAGGGCATGACAGAGCGTCGACTTGCCGGAGCCGTTGGGGCCCATGAGGGCGTGCACCTCGCCGAACGGCACATCGAGGTCGACCCCCTTCAGGATCTCGACCGAGCCGATCGAGGCCCGGAGGTCACGGATGGACAGGGCGACGGTCATGCGTCCTCCTCGGGCAGGTCCAGGTACAGCATCCCCTCGTCGACCCGGGCGGGGTAGGCGGGGACGGGCTTGGAGGCGGGCAGGGTCTCGGCGGCACCGGTGGCGAGGTCGAACTCGGCGCCGTGGCGGGGGCACTCGACCGAGGTGTCCCAGACGGTGCCCTCCGACAGCGAGGCCTCGGCGTGCGAGCAGCGGTCGCCGACGGCATACACGGCGCCGGCCACCTTGAAGATGGCGATCCGGTGGGAGCCCACATCGACACGCACCCCGCGGCCCTCGGGCAGCTCGGCGGTCGCGGCGATCTTCGTCCAGGCCATCAGACCCGCCCCTCGGCCTGGGCAGCCTCGTACTTGGCGTTGACGGCATCGCGGACGGGACCGCGGACCTGGGTCGACGGAAGCTCGTCGAGGATCTCCTCGAAGAAGCCATGCACCATGACCCGCTCGGCGTGGTCGCGGGGCAGGCCACGGGACATGAGGTAGTAGAGCGGCTCCTCCTCGAGCTGACCGACGCTGGAGCCGTGGCCGCAGACGACGTCGTCGCAGAGGATCTCGAGGTTGGGCACCGACTGGGCCCGGGCATCGTCGGAGAGCACGAGGTTGCGGTTGGTCTCGAACGCCGAGGTGCGGGTGGCGTCCTCCTCGATCCGCAGGAGACCCGTGAACACCGACGAGGCGCGGTCCTCCACCGCCCCCTTCAGGAAGACGTTGGAGGAGGTGTTGCGGCCCGCGTGGCGCATCACCACCCGGTAGTCGAGGGTCTGGTCGCCGTCACCGAACGAGAGCCCGTCGAGGTCGACGGACGACCCGTCGCCCTCGAGGTCGACCCGCAGGTCGAGGCGGCCGAGGGCCGCGCCGAGGCCGACCTCGCCGATGCGGGCAGACGTGTCCCGGCCGAGGACCAGGCGTTCGTAGGCGGTGGCACGGGTCTCGCCGCCCCAGGTCTGGACGGTGGTGATGTCGATCCCGGCGCCGTCGCCGACCGAGATGTCGAGACGGGGAACGACCGCCCGGAACCCGTCCGGGGAGCGATAGACCACGACGACGGCCCCGCGGGCGAGGTCGTCGACGCGAACGGCGACATGGGGGTAGGTGACGACGTCGGTGGCGACGGCCTGCACGTCGACCACCACGGGCGCGGCGAGTTCCACCCCGCGATGGATCCGGACGAGCACGCCGTCGGTGGCATGGGCGAGGCTGGCGGCCGAGAGACGGTCCCGGTCGGGCGACATCCCGGCGGCCAACGCCACCGCGAGCGACGGGGCGAGGCCGTCATCGACGTCGGCGAATCGGACGACGTCGATGCCCTCGGCAGCGACGGACAGGTCGACGACGGCGCCGTCGACCACGGTGATGCGGGCGGAGGCGTCGACGAGGGCCTCGACCACGGCATCGGGGCCCATCGGAGCCTCGGGCGAGGCAGGGGCGGTCAACGCTTCGGGGTCGAAGCCGAGGTCGACGTACTTCCAGTGCTCGAGCTTCTCGGTGGGGGTGGGCAGTGAGGCGAACACCGAGGCCCCTTCGGCGCGGCGGGCGTCGAGATCGGCGGTCACGGTCGGCAGTCCTCCGTCGATGGCTGGCTGGCGGCCGATGGTACCGGTGGCCTCGTGGCTATCCCGGGGCGGTCGGGACGGCGCTCAGGCGGCGGGGCGGAGCGCGTCGTAGGTGAAGTTCGACCCCGGGTGCCAGAGCATCCACCCCACGCCCCGGGCGTCGGCCTCGTCGATCTGGGCCCGCACCTGGGAGGCGTCGTACCAGAAGTCCTGGAACCAGGGCCGCAGGATCACGTCGTCGCCGATCCGCTCGAGGCCCTCGTCCATGGCACCGGCCACGACCGGGCCCGGATGGTCGTTCGGGACCTCGAAGCCGTACCACCCGGTCGAGTAGTGGGAGGGGTACATCATCGGCGAGAGGGCGTCGGTGACCTCGGCCAGCATCTCGAGGTTCTGGCCGATGCCGCCATCGGCACGCTCACGGGTGATGAAGCCGAAGATGTCGGCGGAGACCGCACAGCCGCGGTCGTGCAGCTCGTCGCGGGCGGTGGCGAGGAAGTCGCGGATCACCTGGGGACGGGCCTCGTCGGAGCGCGAGCCGTCCACCACCCCGGTCTCGGGGATGTTGTAGGGGAACCGGACGTAGTCGAACTGGATCTCGTCGATGCCCGCCTCGCAGGCGTCGATGGCCAGGTCGAGGTTGTACTGGCGGGCGTTGGTGTCGGTGGGGTCGAGGAACCACTGGCCCCTGGCATTGAAGGGCTGGCCGGTGGCGCTGTCGATGATCGACATGTCGGGTCGGGCCTGGGCGGCGATCGGGTCCTGGAAGGCGACGACTCGGCCGATGAGGTAGACGCCGAGCTCGTCGAGCTGGCGACGGACCTCGACGGGGTCGTAGGTGATCGCCTCCGACGAGATTTCGGTGGCCAGGGGGACGTCGGTGTCGTAGTAGACCTTGCCCGACTCGCTCTTGATGTCGATGACGAGCGTGTTGATCTCGGTCCTTCGGGCGGCCTCGAGGATCCGCTCCCAGTCCTCGCCCGCCATCTTTCCCGGATTGACGTAGAGCCCGCGAACGGTGCGGGGCTCGAGACCGATGGTGACCGGTGCGGCCTCGCCGGCCGTGGCCGTGGTCGGCAGGTAGGCGGGCCGCTCGACGGAGACCTCCCCGGGCTCGGCGGCGAGGAACCGGAACCGCCCGGCGTCGTCGGTCATGACGGTCTCGTCGCCGAGGGTCACCGCGGCGGCAGCCAGTGGGTGGCCACCGATCCCGGTCACCACGCCCTCGACGACGGTCGGTTCCAGCTGCACGCTGAGGCCCTCGGCCGGGGGCAGCTCCATCACGGGGATCTGGCGGGCCTGGTGGGCGGGACCGTCGACGACGAGCTCGACGCCGCCCTCGATCCAGCGAACGGTCGCCCGGCCGTCGGGGCCCGTCGGCACCGCCTCCTCGGTGGCGTCGGTGGCGGCGGCCACCAGCGCACCGGCGAGCGGTGTGCCGGTGTGGTCGAGGACCTCGACGACCATCTCGTCGGGCGGCATCGTCATCGGCGGCGCGGCCTCCCCCATCACGATCGGTGGAGTGGCCACGCAGGCGGAGAGCACGAGAGCGAGCAGGGGGAGCAGGCGTGCCATGGTGGAGAGGTCCAGCGTATCGACTCTTGCTGTGTAAGACGACGACCCGCGACGAACGATCGTTCGGATTTCTGCTTGACGGCCACGGGGGGTCCTCGGTACCGTCGGCCGGGCATGACCACGGAACGCGCCATCCCGGGTTCAGCTCCGAAAGCCCGGCGACTTCCCCACCAGCGCGAAGCTTCCCTCACCGACACGATCGGCGCGTACCTCGACCGCGTCGCCGACCACGAGCTCCTCACCGCCGACGACGAGGTGCGCCTCTCGAGGGCGATGGAGAAGGGCCTGAAGGCGGCCGCCAAGCTCGAGGAGGAGGGCGACGCCCTCGACGCCGAGGACCGCGCCCGCCTCCGCCGCATCGTCCGGGCCGGCGAGGACGCCAAGCAGGAGTTCATCCGCTCCAACCTCCGCCTCGTCATCTCGATCGCCAAGCGCTACTCCGGTCGGGGCCTCGACCTGCTCGACCTCATCCAGGAGGGCAACCTCGGCCTCATCCGCGCCGTCGAGAAGTTCGACTGGCGCAAGGGCTTCAAGTTCTCCACCTACGCCACCT
>JBFLKR010000064.1:0-10576 GCA_040883295.1 Acidimicrobiia bacterium | reverse complement strand
GGTGCCGATGGATCGGGACACGCCCGACCCCCGAGTCTGTCGGATCCGTGGCGAGACGCAGCTGGCGGCGTTCGATGCGCGCTGCCCGCATTGTGGGCGGTGGCCCGGCGCCGAACGACGCCACCGCCCGATCTACTGGCTGCGGGCGTCGACGCCTCCCGAGGCGCTCGATCGGCTGGCCCGCACCCCCCAGGTGATCGAGGCGATCCTCGCCGACGGGCGGGCCGACGTGCCCGGCCCGGATGGAGGCTGGACGGCTACCCAGACGCTCGAGCACCTCCACAACGCCCAATCGGTGTTCCGTGGTCGCATCGACCAGCTGCTCGCCGGCGGGGAACCCGAGCTCGCCTCGGTCCTCGTGTGGAAGATGGACTCCGACGACGTCACCGTCGACGAGATCTTCGATGCCTACCGATCGCTGCGGGCAGAGATCCTCGACGTCCTGCGGGGTGCGCCCCCCGAGGCCTGGTGGCACGTCGGGTCCCACGAGGAGTTCGGGGTGGTGTCGCTCGCCGAACAGACGAGCTACTTCGCCAACCTCGAGCCGACCCACCTGGCCCAACTCGCCGACGCCGCCGACCAGTAGCCGGCGGGTCGGCTACGGCCAGGCGTCGGGCGCAGCCTGAGAGCGCCGGGCGTAGACGGCCTTATCTACAGTTCTGTAGACTGTGATGTCATGAGTACGACGATTCGGGTCAGTGAACGGACTCGCGACCGGCTCGCGTCCTTGGCGACGGCGACCGGGCGACCGATGACGAAGGTCGTCGACGATGCGGTCGACGCCTTGGAGCGGCAAGTGTTCTTCGATGTGTTCAACCGCCGTTACCAGGAGCTCCGCAACGACCCCGATGCCTGGTCCGAGATCGAGGGGGAGCGCCGGGCAGAGGAGGGCTCGCTGGGGGATCGCTCCGGGTGACGGCGAAGCGGGGCGAGGTCTGGCTGGTCGACTTCGGGGAGCCGATCGGCCGGGAGCAGGCGGGCACCCGGCCCGCCGTGATCGTGTCGACCGATGCGCTCAACGACGGCCCGGCCGGCGTGGTGCTGGCCATCCCGATCACGTCGGTCCGACGGGGCCTGCCCTCGCACATCGAGATCGAACCCGGCGAGTCCGGTCTGGATCATCCGAGCTACGCCAAGTGTGAGGATGTGAAGTCGGTCTCGGAGGAGCGTCTCGTCGACCGACTCGGGGTCGTCGGTCCCGAACCGCACTTCGAGATGGGGCGAGTGCTCCGCTACCTGTTCGAACTGTGAACGACCGGCCGCTCGAAGACCGCAGCCGGGCTCAGCCGGTCGGGGCCTCGGGCTGGAACACCCGTACGTTGCCCTCGACCGGTACGACGACGGCGTTCTCGCCCACGGCGGCGCCGCCCCAATCGATGGCCATGGCATTGCGGGTGCCGAAGGCCTGCTCGTCGGCCCAGACCTGCCAGGTCTCGAGGTCCTCGCTGAAGAGGGCGTCGAGCCGGGAGAACGAGTCGTTGGCCCAGGCGACGGCGAACACGCCGAGGTCGGAGCCGGTACCAACGACGGCCTGTTCGGGACGCTGTCCCTGTCGACCGACGCCTTCCTGGCCGCCACGAGGGCGTCGTTGCAGCGATCCTTCACGGAGGACGAGTGCCGCCGGTACGACATCGACCCCTGCCCGACCCTCGACGAGTTGCGGGGCGAGTCGTGAGCTACGACGGGTTCATCTCGTACTCGCACGCCGCCGACGACCTGTTGGCGCCGCGCCTGCAGGCTGGGTTGCAGCGGTTTGCGAAGCCGTGGTGGCAGCGGCGGGCGATGCGGGTGTTCCGTGACGAGTCGTCGCTGAGTGCCAATCCTGGCTCTCGTCGACTGCGGCCGTCGTGCTCGAACCGACCTCCGACCATGCCACCGTCCTCCGTCGCCTACTGCATGGGGTCGGAGCTCACACGCTCTCGAGGCTCGGTGCGCACACCCGCGGACGGGACCCATGGCACATCGCCCGACTGGGCCAACTTCGACCTGCGCCGGGTCGGATGCCGAAGCCGGCTGGCCGCCATCCCATGGCGCCGGCAGCCCGGACGCGTGGACCCGGCCTCGGATAGAGTCTCCGAACCCAACGGGAGGTTCCGTGGACTCCGAGCGACTCACCGTCATTCCCCTCTTTGCCGACCTCACCCCTGAACAGAGGGCGCTCGTCGCCGAGAAGGCCACCGAGCATGCCATCGAGATCGGGCAGGTCCTGACGAAGGAGGCGGACCTGTCGTCCCGCTTCTTCGCCATCGCCTCCGGTCGGGCGGCGGTGACGACCGACGATGGATTCGCGGCGCTGCTCGGACCGGGCGATGTGATCGGCGAGATGGGCGCCATCCGCAAGGCCAAGCGCTCAGCCAACGTCGTGGCCATCACCGACATGAGCGTCGTCGGTCTCATGGGCTGGGATCTCCGCGACCTGGTCGCCGCCATCCCCGAGCTCGACGCTGCGCTGCGAGACACCATCGACCGCCGCCTCGCAGAGTTGGAGCCCGACCGGTCCTCCTGAGGGCTGCGTGGCCGTTTTGGCCCTGGCAACCATGATCGGCGGCGACCGATCGACTCGGCCATGCCCAAGGTCATGGCGGCCATCGAGGCCCGACCGGCGCCGAGGGGGCCTCCGGTTGGCCTGACTCGGGGGCCGAACCGTGACGCTCGATCATCCACACCAACCGATGAGACCCGCGCCGGTGCCTAGAGCCGGCGTCCTGGAACACCTTGCCTTGCTGCTTCGCAGCGCTCGGGTGCCGACGGGCTCCGAGGTGGCCGTGGAACATGCCCGAGCGGCCGAAGCCGGTTTCGCCCCTGGGACGTCGTCGACAGGCGCCGATGCCTCAGAGCTTGAGGTATTCGGCCAGTTGCTCGGCGAATGTCTCGTCGTGGCGGCGGATCCATTCGAGGAGCATGGCGGCGTGCTCCTTCTCCTCGTTCATGTTGTGGATGAGGATCTCGCGCAGGTCGTCGTCGGTGGTGACGTCCTGGCGCTGGTTGTACCAATCGACCGCCTCGAGTTCCTCGCGCAGCGAGTCGATCGCCCGCTTCATGTCGAGGACGGCCTCCGACACCTTGTCTCGGTCCTCGTGCAGGGCTCCCATGGTGACTCCTTGTCTCAGGTCCCTCGAAGCCCGGCCGCCAGAAGCCGGGCTTCGAGCGGCCTGCTCACTCGTCGTCGGGAGGGCGCGGGGCGATCTCGCCGCCGTCCACGGGGCGCATCGGTTCCGCTCCCGGGCCGGCCGGGCGTGAGCCGGTGGGGTAGGGGGCCTCGGTGGGACCGCCCTCGGGGCGGTTGCCCATGTAGTCGTCCTGGGGGTAGCCACGCCGCCAGCGCAGGATCCAGAGGCCCACGACGCCGACGACGGCCAAGGCGATGATCACGATCGTCACGGTGTCCATGTCCGGCCATTACCCCGCCGGGCGCCGGGGAAACCCCGGACGACCGGTTGGCGAGCGGACCGGTCGGGTAGGGGAGGGCATCGACCCCGGAGGACCCATGCGCGTCGCCATCCTGACCGCAGACCTGTACGAGGACATCGAACTGCTCTATCCCTACTACCGCCTTCAGGAGGCCGGGCACGAGGTGGAGCTCGTGGGCTGTGAGGCCAACCATCGCCACGAGGGCAAGCGGGGCACGTCGGTGACGACGACCGTGGCTGCCTCCGACGCCGACGGGTTCGACGCCGTGGTCATTCCCGGTGGCTACTCGCCCGACCACATGCGACGCTGCCCGCCGATGGTCGACCTCGTCCGAAGCCTCGGCAGCGACGGCGCTCCCGTGGCCGCCATCTGCCACGGGCCGTGGATGCTGGCCTCGGCCGAGCTCCTCGACGGCCGCCGTGCCACCGGTTTCCACTCGATCCGTGACGACGTGGTCAACGCCGGCGCCGACTGGGTCGACGAGCCGGCGGTGCGCGACGGCAACGTGCTCACGTCTCGCACCCCCGACGACCTGCCCGCCTTCATGCGGTCGTTCCTCGAGATGCTCGAGGAAGCGGCCTGAGGCCGCCGGGGGCTCACGACCGATCCCTATTCTCGGGCCATGAGCGAACAGCAGCGCCAGTCCCTCATCGGCATCACCGCCGCCATCGTCATCGGCGGCCTGGTCATGTGGGCCGGCAGCGACGGGAGCCGGACGGTGGGCTCGATCGCGATCTTCGCCCTGTGCGGGATCCTCGCCTATGTCATCAACTGGCTCGTCTTCATCCCCTCCTACGCCGCCAAGACCGAGGACTTCTACGACCTCACAGGCAGTTTCACCTACATCAGCGTCACCGTGCTGGCCCTCGTCCTCTCCGGTGACCTCGACGCCCGGGCCATCGTCATCGGCGCCATGGTGTTGGTCTGGGCCGTCCGGCTCGGGACGTTCCTGTTCCGGCGGGTACGGCGCTCGGGTGGTGACGACCGTTTCGACCAGATCAAGGTCGACTTCCTGCGCTTCCTCATGACCTGGACCCTGCAGGGCCTCTGGGTGCTGCTGACCGCTGCTGCTGCGCTCGCGGTCATCACCGGGGAGGCTCGGGAGCCGATCGGGTGGGTGGCGATCGTCGGCTTCGCCGTCTGGGTGGCCGGGTTCACCATCGAGGTCGTGGCCGATCGCCAGAAGTCGGCGTTCAAGGCCGACCCCGCCAATGAGGGCCGGTTCATCAACACCGGGCTCTGGGCGTGGTCGCGCCACCCCAACTACTTCGGGGAGATCACCCTCTGGACCGGCATCGCCATCGCCGCCATCCCCGTGCTCTCGGGCTGGCGGTGGGTCGTGCTCATCTCGCCGATCTTCGTGTACCTGCTCATCACGCGGGTCAGCGGGGTGCCGATGCTCGAGAAGAAGGCCGACAACCGCTGGGGCGGGCAGGAGGACTACGAGCGGTACAAGGCCAACACCCCCGAGCTGGTGCTCAGGCCACCCCGACCCTCGACCTAGGGGCCCCGGGGCTCCACCGTGTAGGTGAGGCCCAGTGGGGAGGTCCAGACGATGGTGCGGCCGACCAGGCAGTAGCGCCACCGGCCCTCGTCCTTCGCTCGGTGGTGGTGGCGGCAGAGGGGCGCCAGGTTCCCGGTGTGGGTGGGGCCGCCGTCGACGTGGCGAGTCACGTGGTCGAGATCGGCCTTCCTTGCCGGCATCCGGCACCCCGGGAAGACGCACCTGGGGAAGCGCCGACGCACCTGGCGCCGCTGGGCGGCGGTGGGTCGCCGAGTCGTGACGTCGACCGAGGCATCGGCATCGTCCACCCGCACCCGGAGCCGGCCGTCGGGCCCCTCCTCGAGGGCCTGTCGGGCGATGTCGGCGATGGTTGGGCCCCATCCCGGGATCTCGGCGGCGCGATCGGCGAGACCGACCAGCGTCTCGAGGTCGACGGTGACGACCAGGTCGGTGCACGTGGCACCGGGCGCAGAGCCGGTGAGGAGGTCGAGCAGCACGTCGACCCGGCGTTGGTCGAGGGTGCGGCCGTCGTCGTGGAGACGCCGCGCCAGCCGGTCGATGTGGTCGAAGGCCTGGTTGAGCCGGTCGGGTGGGAGCCCGGTGGCGATGAGATCGCCCGTCCCGTCGGGCCGGGGCCAGGTCTCGACGCGTCGCGCCTCGACGGCGGCTTCGAAGCGGTCGGCGGCGTCCGAGGGCTCGGCCTCGAGGGTCGCCCGGCGGAGGCGGGAGGCGAGTTGCCCGGTGGTGAGCGTGGGTGCGATGGCCAGGACCTCGTCGACCACCCGGCGGGCATCGGCGTCGGCCAGGTGCTCGACGCTCCGCACGATGGCCCGAGCCCGAGGCCAGTCGAGGTCGCCGGCGTGCACCGCCTCCCACACGGCGGGCAATCGAGTGACCAGGTCGAAGGCGAGCCCGACCTCGGCCTCGGCGCTGCGGCGGGTGAGGGTGAGCGCCGACCCGACCTCGAGTGGGGCGAACTCCCCGTACTGGTCGAGCGCCTCGATCGGGGATCCTTCATGGCGGACGCACACTTCGACCATGTCGGCGGCGCGCTCGGCCATCAGGTGGTTGATCAGTCGCTGGCGGGCACGGAGCAGTGCGACCGTCTCGGCATCGGACAGCGAGGCACGGTCGATCGGGGCGAGAGCGCCGGCCAGGGCGGAGACCGGCAACGCTTCCAGACGGGTCATGTCGAACATCTGTTCGCATCGTAAACCACTGCTGTGACACGAACCAGACCCTCGTCGCGACGACGTCCCGACCCCCATGACGACGGCGGCATCCGGTACCGTGCCGGCCATGTTCTCCCGCAGTTGGAACCTCGCCAAGTCGTCGTGGTCGGTCATCGCCGCCAATCCCGAGCTCCTGTGGCTCCCCATCCTGTCGGGGATCTCGGTGGTGGTCGTCATCGCCGCCCCGAGTGTCGTGCTCGGATCGATCGTGGTCGGCGACGGGGCTCAGAACCCGCTCGCCTGGGCGCTCATCGCCCTCATCACCTACCTCGCCGCCGTGGTCGGCATCTACTTCCAGGTCGCCACGGTCTGGGCGGCCAACGAGCACTTCGAGGGGCGGGACCCGACGTTGTCGTCGTCCTTCGCGGCCGCCAACGGCCACCTCGGCCAGATCGCCGGCTGGGCCGTGCTCGTCACCGCCATCCGACTGGTGGGCGCCTTCCTCCGCCAGCGCGGGACGATCGGGGCGATTGCGGGGGGCCTGCTCGACGCCCTCTGGGCGTTCGCCTCGTTCCTCGTCGTCCCCGCCATCGTGCTCGCCGGTATGGGGCCCATCGATGCCCTCAAGCACTCCACGGTCTCGCTGCGGCAGACATGGGGCGAGAACATCATCGGGCGCGTCGGTCTCGGGGCGCTCGGTTTCCTCGCCTTTCTCGCCCTGCTGCCGGTCTTCGCGCTGGCGGTCTGGGCGGCCACCGGGGGTTCGGGAGTGCTGGCGCTGGTCGTCGGCGTCATCGGGGTCGTGCTCCTCGCTCTCGCCGGCGTGCTGACGGCGGTGCTGTCGGGCGTGTACCAGACCGCCCTCTTCCGCTACGCCGAGAGCGGCGACACGGTCGGGCCCTTCTCCGGCGCCCAACTCGCCGGCGGGTTTCGCACCCGCTGACCACCCGCGCCGCCGACCCCGTAGCCTCGGGGTATGGCTGACGCACCGGTCCTGACCTGCGAGGTCCTGGTCGTCGGCGCCGGGCTCCCGGGCCTGGCCGTCGCCGGCGACGCCCGGCGCGCCGGGGTCCGGGACGTCATCGTGATCGACGTACCCGAGATCCGAACCGTCGGCGACCCACCACCCGTCGAGATCATCGGCGGCATCGAGGTCGAGCGCATCGACGCGAGTGGCGACCACGTCGTCGTCGACACCTCGGACGGACCCATCCGGGCCCGGGTCGCCATCGACACCCGACCGCTCCACGCCCGGGCGGCCGAGATGGCGATCCCCGTCGCCCCCGAGGTGGCCGAGTACGTGCACGGGACCCCGGACGGGTTCGAGGTCGAGGACCGCGACGTGCTCGTCGTCGGGGGTGGGGAGCGGGCCATCTCCGATGCCGCCCAGCTCGTGGCCGATGGCGCCCGAGTCGTGCTCGCCTTCACCGGTCCGTTCGAGGGACTGGCCTCGGCGGCCCGCAGCCTGTTGGCGGCGCTCGAACACGCCGGCTACCTCACGGTGCTCTGGTACTCCGTGCCGACCGAGATCGTGGCCCTTGGCGACGAGATGATGGCGGCGTTCGACGACCGGCGCACCCCTGACCTCGTCTTCGACCACGTCGTGTGCGCCGACCCCGTCGAGTTGGAGCCGGGGGAGGGGCGGGTCGTCGTCCTCGGGTCGCCGGGCTTCTCCACCGGTGAGGCCTGGGCGGCGATCTCCCGCGGCATCGATCCGGCGCTGCCCGCACCCCAGGTCCTCGACCGCATCCCGGCCCGCCATCCAATCGAGGTCGAGCGGCTGCGAGCCCAGCACTACAACGCCGTCATCACCTCGTTCGACCATGCCCACGGCGACTTGTGGGTCCTGCGCATCCGCCCGGACCGACCTGCCACCGCCCACGCCGCCGGCCAGTACGCCACCCTCGGGCTCGGGGCCTGGGAGCCACGGGCGGACACCGCCGAGGAGGGGCGGCCGGTCCGAGCCGACAAGATGATCCGCCGGTCGTACTCGATCTCCAGCCGGATCCTCGACGATCGCGGCTGGCTGGTCGACCCCCGCGACGAGGACGAGATCGAGCTCTATGTCGTCCACGTCCGACCCGACGGCGACAACATCCCCCAGCTCACCCCTCGCCTCGCCCTCAAACGGCCCGGCGACCGGGTCTACCTCGGCCCGAAGGTGACCGGGCGCTACACCCTGCGGCCGGTGCGGGACCCCACCGACGACGTGGTGCTCCTCGGAACCGGGACCGGCGAGGCGCCCCACAACGCCATGACCGGCGAACTCCTGCGGCGGGGCCACACCGGGGCCATCGTCCACGCCGTCTCGGTGCGGTACCGCGACGACCTCGGCTACGAGGCGACCCACCGCGTGCTCGAGGCCCGCTTCCCGAACTACCGCTACGTGCCGCTCGTCACCCGGGAGGAGGACACCCCCAAGCGCTACGTGCAGGACCTGCTCCGGGACGGTGACCTCGTCGAGTTGCTGCCCCACGGCTTCGACCCCGACCGCACCCACGTCTTCCTCTGTGGCAACCCGGCCATGATCGGGCCGCCCACCTGGGACGGCGACGTGCCCACCTTCCCCGAGCCGGTGGGGGCGTGTGAGCTGCTCCACGAGCAGGGGTTCACCCTCGATCGCCGCACCGTCGACGGCAACGTCCACTTCGAGGAGTACTGGTAGATGACCCGCCTGCGGCTCGGCACGATCGTCCTCGGGGCCGAGGACGTCGACCGGGCCGTCGAGTTCTGGTCGGCCGCGCTCGGCTACGAGGTGGTTCGCTTCCCGGAGGCGACCGACGGGTTCACGATCCTGCGGCCGCCGTCGGGGGAGGGCACCCGGGTTGCCGTGCACCGATCGGACGTGCCACCCCAGGACCACCCCCGGATCCACCTCGATCTCGTCGTCGACTCCGCCGCCGACCAGGTCGCCGAGGTCGACCGTCTCCTCGGCCTGGGCGCCGAGCGGGTCGACTGGGACCGCTACCCGGCCGATCCCGACTTCGTGGTGCTGGCCGACCCCGACGGCAACCGGTTCTGCATCGTCGACGCCAGCCACGGCTGAGCCGGCGTCACACCGGCTCGAACCGCGCCTGGAAGAACCGGAGCGACTCCGGCTCGTAGGTGAAGCGCAGCCCGCGGACCGACTCGGGGTCGGTGACGAGGTCGATCACCGCCTCGGCCGTCACGTCCATGTGGGCCTGGGTGTACACCCGGCGAGGGATGGCCAATCGGACCAACTCGAGCTTCGGGTAGTGGTGGTCGCCGGTCGCCTGGTCCCGGCCCGCCGACACCACGCCCCGCTCCATGCCCCGCACCCCCGACTCGACGTACAAGGCCGCGGTGAGCGCCTGGGCGGGGAACTGGTCATGTGGGAGGTGGGGGAGCACCGCCCTGGCGTCGATGAACACGCCGTGGCCCCCGGTGGGCTGGATGATCGGCACCCCGGCGTCGACGAGCGCGGCACCGAGGTACTCGACCTGGCCGACCCGCGCCCGAACGTGGTCGTCGGTCGCCACCATCTCCCGGATGCCGCGGGCGAGCGCCTCCATGTCTCGCCCCGACATGCCCCCGTACGTGTGCAGGCCCTCGAAGGCCACGAGCAGTGCCCGGGCCCGTTTGGCCAACTCCGGGTCCCGGAGGGCGAGGAAGCCCCCGATGTTGACGAGGTTGTCCTTCTTGGAGGACACGGTCGCCCCGTCGGACAGGTCGCAGATCTCCCGGAGGATCTCGGCGACGGACCGCTCCGCGTAGCCCTCTTCGCGTTGCTTGATGAACCACGCGTTCTCGAGCGCTCGGGTGGCGTCGAGCATGACGAGGATCCCGTGGCCTCGGCAGAACTCGTACGTCTCGCGCAGATTCGCCATCGACATGGGCTGGCCGCCGGCCATGTTGACGTTCGTCTCGACCGAGATGTAGGGGATCCTCTCGGCACCCACCTCGTCGACGAGGGCGGCGAGCTTGGCCAGGTCGACGTTGCCCTTGAAGGGGTGGAGGCTGGCGGGGTCGTGGGCCTCGTCGACGATGACGTCGGCGAACGTCCCGCCGGCGAACTCCTGGTGGAAGCGGGTGGTGGTGAAGTACATGTTCCCGGGGATGACGTCGCCGGGCGAGATGAGGATCTGGCTCAGGATGTGCTCGGCGCCTCGGCCCTGGTGGGTCGGGACCAGTTCGGGGTAGCCGTAGACGTCGCGCACGGCCTCCTCGAGGTGGTAGTAGCTGCGACTGCCGGCGTAGGCCTCGTCGCCCTCCATGAGGCCGGCCCACTGGTGGTCGGACATGGCCGAGGTCCCCGAATCCGTCAGCAGGTCGATGTACACGTCCTCGGATCGGAGCAGGAACGAGTTGTACCCCGCTTCGACGGCGGCGGCCTCACGCTCCGCCCTCGTCGTCATCCGGATCGGCTCGACGACCTTGATCTTGTACGGCTCGGCCCAACTGCGGCCCATTGGCGTCTCCCGTCTCGCGCCTGCCCCTGGGGGCGTGTCCCCGGAACGCTACGACGTCG
>JBFLKR010000306.1:0-5400 GCA_040883295.1 Acidimicrobiia bacterium | reverse complement strand
GTCGACGAGGCCGGTCTCGCCCCACCAGTCGATGGTCCCACAGGCCTGGCAAGCGACCACGCCGACCCCTGCCACCTGTCGCAATTCGTGGATGCACGTGCTCATGCCCCTCACCTTGCCGGGAGGGTGTGACAGTTTTCGCGGCACCTGCGGCGCCGGGTATCGCCGCATCTGGGAGGACGGCCCGAACACGTCCCGCCGCGGGCACGCGTCGGTCAACTCGTAGATGACAACCGCCTGCTCGATGGCGTCCCGGTGCACGTCGAGTCGGTCGATGTCGTGCATCGAGTCGGACCAGGCGCCATCAACGCCCTGCCGTCCATGACCCTGCAGTCGATACCCGACACCCGGCACCCGGTACCCGGTACTGCGCCCGGGGCGCCTACTCGTCGGTCTCCCCGTCGGCCCGGGCGCCCGGGACGACGAGCGTGGGGATGCGGGCCCGTTCGACCACCCGGGCCGAGATCGAGTCCCACGAGGCCTCGTCGAAGAGGCGCTTGGTGGCGCCCATGACGATGAGCGACGCGCCGATCGTCTCGGCGGTCGCCACGATGGCATCTGCTGCGTCGGAGCCGTCGACGAAGATCGGCTGGGTGGGGATGTTGCGGGCCGTGAGCGCCGCCACCACCGGCTCGGCCAGCTTGTGGCCCCGCTCGGTCACGTACCGGGCCACGGCCTCGGCGTCGTCGGACCGGTCGTCGGCGTCGTCGGGGTAGAGGGGACTCCACTCGGCGGCCTCCTCGGCGAGCTCGTCGAGGAACTCCCGGGGCACCTGGATGGCCGTGACGACCGACGCCTTGAAGCCCGGGCGCCAAACGCGTTCGAGGAAGTCGGCGACCGGGGCGGGGGGGAGCGCTCCTGCCGTGGCGATGAGCACGTGCATGGACCCGGCAGGATAGACCCCCGGGATTCGTCGGACGGGGGCGATACCCTCGGACACCAGGAGGTCCCATGCTCACCGACGAACTCATCAACCAGGTCACGTGGAAGATCCCCAACGCGCTCGCCCTCGTGGGCTCGCGGGCGGGCGACGAATGGAACGGCATGACGACGTCGTGGATCACCCAGGTCGCCCAGGAGCCGGTGCTCATCGGGATCGGCGTCGACACCGTCGCCGTCACCCACCGGCTCATCAGCGACGGCGGGTCGTTCACGGTCAACCTGTGGGACGCCGAGAACACCCGTCCGTTCGTGAAGTTCTCGAAGCCGGCGACCAAGGAGGGCATGGCCCTCAACGGCTGGCCGATCACCGAAGGCGCCACCGGTGCCCCGATCTTCGCCGACGCCATCGCCTGGATGGAGTGCGAGGTCCGCCAGGCCGTCGACTGCGGCAGCCACACCTTCTTCATCGGCGAATTGGTCGCCGCCGGCATCAACGACGACGAGGCCCGGCCTGCGTCGATGTCGGACACCCGCATGAAGTACGGCGGCACGCGGCGCGGCCACTGATGCGGGAGATGGCCGCCGAGGAGGCGGTCGCCTTCCTGTCGGCCGGCACCCGCACCGGCCACCTGGCCACCGTGCGCGACGACGGGCGGCCCCACGTCGCCCCGATCTGGTTCGTGGTGGAGGGCGACCACCTCGTCTTAAACACCTGGCACGAGTCCGTGAAGGGGCACAACCTGCGGCGGGCGGGCCGGGCGGCGATCTCCGTCGACGATGCCCGACCGCCGTACTCGTTCGTCGTCGTCGAGGGCGAGGTGGGGATCGACGACGACGTCGCCGAGGCTCGCCGGGTCGCCACCGTGATCGGCGGCCGGTACATGGGCGCCGACCGGGCCGAGGAGTTCGGGGCCCGCAACGGGGTGGCGGGGGAGTTGGTGGTACGTCTGGCGATGGACCGGGTCATCGCCCGGGCGGGTGTGTCCGACTGATCGCCCGATACGCTCCGACCCATGGAGCCTGACCCCAACGACCGGGTGGTCGCCAACCTGCTCGTCGTCGCCCAGATGGTGCTGGTGGCGGCCGTGGCGGTGGCGGCGTGGGCCCACGGACCGTCGGGGTGGCCGTGGGTCGGGTGGGCCGTGGCCATCGCCGGCGCCCTGCTCGGACTCTGGGGCGGCCTGGCGCTCGGGGCGGGGTTGACCGCCTCGCCGCTCCCGAATGGCCGCGTGCCCCTGCGTCGTACGGGTCCCTATGCGATCAGCCGCCACCCGATCTACGCCGCCGTCCTCATCGTCGCGGCGGGGGCGGTGGTCTGGTCGGGGGGTTGGGTGACCGCGGTGGCGTGGGTGCTGCTGGCGGCCCTGCTCTGGGCGAAGTCGGAGTGGGAGGAGTATCGACTCGCCCAGCGTTTCCCCGAATACGAGGAGTACGCAGCCGTCACTCCCCGGTTCCTCGGACTACGACGACGCTGAATTCGCCATCTCGAAACACGCCGGTGACGGCCCGTTCAGGGGCCTCCCGTACCGTTGGGTCCATGATCGAGCTACTGGAGCGACCCGAGGGCATGCCGGACGAACAGCGCCGTCGGCTCGAGCTGGGCCTCGAGCGACTCATCCGCGAGGCCGAGCGGCGTCCCGGCCCCGACCTGCCGGTGGCGCCGACCCAATCGTGGCGCTGGCGGGTGGCCGTGCTCTGGCTGCTCGGCGCGGCTAGCCGCGGCTCGTCGGCAGGCCGGCGCGCTCCCAGGCGAGCATCCCGCCCTTGACGTTGAATGCCTCCACGCCCTGACGGCGGAGGAACGAGGTCACGGTCGCCGAGCGGTTGCCCGACCGACAGATGACGAGCACTTCCCGATCCTGCCAGCTGGGTGCCCTTCGTTCCACGAGGTCCATCGGCACGTGGATGGCCCCCTCGGCCATCCCGGCCCGGACCTCGTCGGGCCGGCGGACGTCGACGAGGAGGGCGCCGTTGGCGGTGCGGTCCCGCGCCTCCTCGACGGAGATGACGGGGCGGTTGAAGAGTCCCATGGCGCCGGATCGTACCTACTCCCAGGGGTATCCGGGACAGGCGGGCGGGCGGCGCGTATCCTCGGGCCACCCACCGCGGAAGGACCGGACATGGACGTGCGACTCGACGGCAAGGTGGCCATCGTCACCGGCGGCAGCCGTGGCATCGGCCAGGGCATCGCCGAGGAGTTCCTCCGCTCGGGGGCGGCCGGCGTCGTCGTCACGACCCGCAAGGAACAGAGCCTCGAGGCGATCGACGAGGCCATCGGTGAGGCCACCGGGGCGTCCGACCGGATCGAGGCGGTCGTCGCCCGGGCCGAGGTGAAGGAGGACGCCGAGCGCACCGTGGCCTTCGCCGTCGAGCGCTTCGGCCGTCTCGACATCCTCGTCAACAATGCCGGCACCAATCCCGCCGTGGGTCCGCTCGCCGACGTCGACCTCGGAGCGGTGGAGAAGACCTGGCAGGTCAACCAGCTGGGCCCACTCATGTGGAGCCAGGCGGCCTGGCACGGGTGGATGGGAGAGCACGGCGGGGTGATCATCAACACCGCCTCGGTCGGCGGCATGCGGCCCGGGCCGATGATCGGCGCCTACAACATCTCGAAGGCCGCCCTCATCTACATGACCCACCAGATGGCCATGGAGATGGCGCCGACCGTGCGGGTGAACGCCATCGCCCCCGCCGTCGTGAAGACCCGACTGTCGGAGATGCTCTGGAAGGGCAACCCGGAGGGGGCCGCGGCCATGCACCCGATGGGCCGCCTCGGCGAGGTGGAGGACGTCGCCTGGGCGGTGACGTATCTCGCCAGTGACATGGCGTCGTGGATGACCGGCGTGGTGCTGCCCATCGACGGCGGCCAGGAGGGCGCCTCCGGCCTCCCCCTCGGCTGACGCCTCCACCCCCGCGGTTGTGGGCGTGAACCCTGGGTTCGCTGGCGCGTGGTTGGTCGTTCTGTGGGCCACGTGGCTCGCCGCCGCGTCACCGAACCCTGGGTTCGCTGGTCCGGCTCAGCCCTCGACCGGGTCGACCCAGGGCCGACCCGACAAGTACTTCCAGCCGGCGTCGGGGAGGATCGCCACCGCGGTGCCGCCCTCGGCGTCGAGCGTGTCGAGCGCCGAGCGGATGACCGCCCCCGCCGACGTGCCGATGAAGTGGCCCTCGTGGGCCATGGTCTCGGCGACGGTGTCCTCGGCGACCTTCTTGGCGATCTGGTGGCGGTCGGTCACCAGCGAGAGGTCGGCGACGGGCGGCTGGAACGGGTCGTCCTGGCTGCGCATGCCCGAGATCGGGTCGTCGACGAACGGCTCCACCGAGTGGACCCGCAGGTCGGTCCACTCCCGCGCCAGGCCACGGGAGTTGCCGGTGAGAGTCCCTCCGGTGCCGTAGGTGGCGAAGAGGTGGGTCGGTGGGGCGTCGAGCGGCCAGTCCCGCAGGATCTCGATGGACGTGCCGAAGAGGTGGGAGTAGACGTTCCACCGGTTGCCGTACTGGTAACACATGTGCCCCTCGCCGGCCTCGACGAGTGATCGGGCATGGGCGATGGCGTCGTTGGGGCCGCCGTCGACCTCGATGAGCTCGGCCCCGTAGGCCCGCAGCAGCTGCTTGCGCTCCTCGGTGGCGGACTTCGGGAGGCAGATCACCATCGGGTGGCCGTTGACGAGGGCGAGCCGGGCGAGGCCGATTCCGGTGTTGCCGGACGTGGCCTCGATGAGCGGCATGGACGGCAGGAGCTTGCCGTCCTCGACGGCGTTGTGGAACATGAACCAAGCCGCCCGGTCCTTGATGGACCCGGTCGGGTTGTACCACTCGAGCTTGGCGAACAGCCGCGTCCCGGGCGGGGCGAGGTCGGCCAACTCGACGAGGGGAGTGTTGCCTGGCTTCACGGGTGCTCCTGTGCGGTCGTCCCCATGGTGGTCGATCCGCGTTCCCAACCAACACGTCGGCCGAACCGGAAATTCCGTGTCAACCCGACAGTGGGCCGAGGCGTGTCACCAGTATGAGCACCGAGGAGGGCATGGCACGCAGGCAACTGCCGCTCAGCGGGGACGAGGGATTCGTCGAGGACTTCGACGCGTTCTATCGCCGCGAGCGGTCAGCCGTCGTGGGCCTCGCCTTCGTCCTGTCGGGTAGTCGCACCGCCGCCGACGACCTCGCCCAGGAGGCCTTCGTGGCCGCCTACCGGCGTTGGGACACGGTCGGCGGGTACGACGACCCGGGCGCCTGGGTCCGCAAGGTCGTCTCCAACAACTCGATCTCGCGGTGGCGCCGGGCGAAGAGCGAGGCGAAGGCCGTCCTCCTGCTCGGGTCGTCCCGCGACCACGTCGTCCCCGGCCTGTCGGCCGAGACGGAGGACGTGTGGCGGGCGGTGCGGGCCCTGCCCAGACGGCAGGCCCAGTGCATCGCCCTCCACTACCTCGACGACCGCTCGGTCGACGAGATCGGGGAGATCCTCGGGTGCTCGCCCAACACCGTCAAGACCCACCTCGTGCGGGGCCGCGAGGCCCTCGC
>JBFLKR010000305.1:0-11989 GCA_040883295.1 Acidimicrobiia bacterium | reverse complement strand
TTCATCCTGGGAGTAGTGATTCTCCTCTTCATCAGCATGCAGGCCGCCATGTCCGCAGCGCAGGTCGATGGGTTCTGCGACATCAACCCAGAGGATCTCCTTTGCAAGGGTGGCGGCTCCGGAGGGGCAGGTGGGGGAGTGTCAGTCACAACCCAGCCGCAATCCACCTACTGGGGCGTTTGGTTCGAGGCTGGCGAATGCGTCGACGGCGATCCCCGATCCATTCGGTACCTGCTCTGGGCCGATGGCACCTATGTCCGGCCCACGGAGATGCCGGACCCTCCGGACGGATCGATCCTCGGCCGGGACCGCATCTATCAGCTCGTCTGCTCCGACCTGCCCGACGAGAACCTGTGGGACGAGCTCGTGGAAGCCATCGAGGCCCTGCCGCCACCGGTGTGGGAGTCGTCGCCACCGGAGCCGGGCATCACCGGGCTCGAGACCTGGCTCTGGCACTCGGGCATCACCACGGCCGGGCCGGTCACGGTGACCTGGACCGATGGCACGAGCGGTCGGACTTTCACCCTCGAAGGTCGGGCCTGGGTCGGCACCATCGAGTGGGACACCGGCGACGGCACGACCGTGCGGGCCGATGCCACCGACCACGCCGCCGGACGCTCCGTCGGTGGCTCCGAGGGCGAGCCCGCGGCCAGGCACACCTACGAGACCTCCTCCGTCGAGGCTGGTCGTGCCGCGGGCTACCCGGTGTCACTCACCATCACCTGGGTGGGGGAGTGGCGGTGGCGCGACGGGTCCGGTCCCTGGCAGTCATGGCAGCCGATGCTCTCGACTGCCGACGTCTCCACGGCCGATCTGTTCGAGGTCGTCCAGATCGTCTCCGATCTCCAGCCCTGAAGCGAGGGCTGTAGCGCGTCGAATCGCTGGTCTCCGGCCCAGGGAACGGCCCGGGTCGCGGTCTCGAACCCTGGGTTCCCAGCCGCGGGCGGCCCTGAAGCGAGGGCTGTGGCGCGTCGATTCGCTGGTCTCCGGCCCAGGGAACGGCCCGGGTCGCGGTCTCGAACCCTGGGTTCCCAGCCGCGGTCAGGGGGTGGCGAGGGGGTAGCCGTGGGTCTTGAGGTACTCGTGGGTGGCCTCGTGGGCCCGCTCGATCCGGCGGCGGACCGACGAGGTGTCCGTGACCTTGAGCTTGGCCGGGTCGTTGAAACTCCCTCGGCCCTCCTCGCCCGTCGGGAGGACGTGGACGGTCACCTCCTCGGGAACCGCTGCGATCTCGCCGAGGAAACGGTGCCGTCGTGACACCTCGAATGCCACCATGGCCAACTCGAACGGATTGGACGGCGGCTCGAGCGGTTCGGAGATGTGGCCCACCTGCAGGACGAACAGCTCCGTCGCCCCCCGCTCGATCGCCCGCTCCACCGGGATCGAGTTGACCAGCCCTCCGTCGAGGTAGTGCTTGCCGTCGATCACCCGGGGCGGGAAGACCCCGGGCAGCGCCGCCGACGCCATCACCGCGTCGACCACCGGACCCTCGGTGAACCAGGCCTCCGTCGACGTCTCGATGCAGGCCGCCACCGTTGCGAACGGCACCCGGAGGTCCTCGATCCGGTCGACGCCGACGATCGACCGCACGAACTCCTCGGCCGGGCCCGGGTCGATGAGGTGGGTCCGGGATCGCAGGGCGGTTGCCGCGGTGCGCCACAGCGACAGCTCGAAGGGGTTGTCGTCCGACACCCGCAGCCAGTGGTCGGCGAGGCGATGGGCGCCGGCGATGGTGGGGTCGGCGGCGATCGCCGCCCCGTTGACGGCCCCGATGGAGGTGCCCACCACGAAGTCGGGGTGGATCCCCCGTTCCGCAAGGGCCTCCAGCATCCCGACCTCGTAGGCCCCTCGGTTGCCGCCGCCACCCAGCACGAACGCTCGCATCCGGCGAGCCTACGGCGCCCGAGCCGGTAGCCCGTTCCGTAGGCTGTCGCCCGTGAACCCGCCCCCCAAGCTGGTCCGTCGCTTCACCACGGTGCCACTCTTCGTCATCGTCGCCCTGTCCGCGATGGCGCTCGCCCCCGTGGCGATCCTGACCGCCTTCCTCGTCGACCTGGCGGTTCGCAACCGCTTCAGGTTCACGCGGATCATGGCGCTGGGCTTCGTATGGGCGTTCTTCGAGGTGGTCGGCATCTTCGCCCTGTTCATGCTGTGGATCCTCGGCGGGTTCAGCGCCTTCTTTCGCCTCCGGATCTTCGAGGACATCCACTACGCCCTGCTCGGCCTGTGGCTCGGGACGGCGGTGTGGATGCTGTCCCATGCCCTCGGCCTCGACATCCACACCGACGAGTTGTCCGAGGGCCTGCCCGAGGGTCGGGTGCTCCTCTTCGCCCGCCACGCCGGCCCGGCCGACTCGCTGCTCATCGTCAACGGCCTCCTGCAGCGGGCCCGCCGGCCCCGGATCGTCGCCAAGGCGGCCCTCCAGTGGGATCCCTTCATCGACGTGGCGGCCAACCGGGTCCCGTTCCACTTCGTGGGCCACGGCAGCCGGGACGCCGAGTTGGCGTCGATCGCCGAACTCGCCTCGGGCATGGGCGACGACGGGGCGTTCCTCCTCTTTCCCGAGGGCGGCAACTTCACCACGGGCCGGAGGGAGAAGGCCATCACGTCGCTCGAGCAGAAGGGTCTGGCTGCCTACGCCGAGGCCGCCAAGGCGATGCCGAACCTCCTCCCGCCGCGTCCCAATGGTGCCCTGACGGCGCTCGATGCCGCCCCCGATGCCTCCGTGGTCATGCTCGGCCACACGGGCCTCGAGGACATCCAGGGCATCAAGGAGGCGATCCGGGCGGTCCCGTTCCAGAACCCCGTCTGGGTGCGGTCGTGGGACCTCGATCCCTCGGAGCGGGCGCCGGCGGGCGATCGCGAGGCCGAGATCGAGTGGCTCTTCCGATGGTGGGCCGAAGTCGACCGTTGGATCGGCGAGAAACGAGCCGAGGCCGCGACGCCATAGGCTCGGGCGGCATGGACATCGCCGTCAGCCTCGTCGAGACCTACCTGCGGGCGAACGGGTACCTGACGCTCTCGGAGATCCCGGTCATCCGCCGGGTCCGGGGCGAGTACCGCAACGTGACCGACATCGACATCGTCGGCCTGCGGTTCCCGGGGGATGTGCTCCCGCCTCGCCAGGCCGACCGGCACCCCGAGCTCGTCCTCATGCACGACCCGCTCCTCATCGACGAGTCGGACGTGATCGACCTGATCATCGGAGAGGTGAAACAGGGCGAGGCTCGGCTCAATCGGGGTCTGCGGAGCCGTGAGGCCATCCACTCGGTCCTGCACCGGGTCCGGTGGCTGTTCCCGCCCGGCGGGGTCGACGAGGCGCTCGACGACCTTGCGTCGGGGAAGCTGCTCCACCGGGTCGGGACTGCTCGAGGGGCGACGCTGCAGGTCCGGTTGGTGGCCTTCGGCCAGTCCGACCGCGTGGACAAGCACGTGATCAGCCTGTCACACATCATCCGGGCCGGCATGGACCACCTCGAGCAGAACCAGGCGGTGTTGGGGGCGGCGAAGATGAACGCCGTCGCGGGGGAGTTCCTCCAACTGCTCGTGAAGACGGGCCACGAGATCGTGGAGGTCGAGGCGGAGTAGGGCCGTTCTCGGGGTCGATGTCGCACCTTCCGGGGAGATCCCCCCGACGGGGGGATGGGTCCCACGAGCGAAGCGAGTGGGAGGGGGGACCCGCTTCGCGTCCCAGGAGCCGAACGGCAGGGCTCTCGCCGACCTCTGGAACCGCCCCCCTCCCACCTCGTCGCCGGCGCTCCTCGGCGGGGCCCATCCCCCTCCGGGGTGATCCCCTCCTCGACGCCGCCGCTCAGGTCACCGCCGCGTCGGCGACCTCACGGGCTCGGGTCGGGTCGACGGGGTTGGTCGTCACACCGTCGATCTTCACGGCGGTGCCGACGATGACCGCGTCGGCCACCTCCAACAGGGCGGGGATGGTCTCAGGGGTCGCCCCGGAGCCGATCACGACCGGCATCCCCGGGGCCTCTCGGGCCACGATGCGGGCATCGCCCAGATCGACGGCCTGGCCGGTCCCGGTGCCGCTCACGACGATGGCGTCGGCGCCGGAACGCTCCGCGAGGTCGCGGACCGCCTGGACGAGCGTGAGGCCGGGCGGTGGGGTGGCGTGCTTGACGAAGACGTCGGCCATCAGCAGTCCGTCCCACCCGAGCGCCCGGCGCAGTCGGGCCACCTCGGCAGCTCGGCCCTCGACGAGGCCCTGGTCGGTGAACATGGAGCCGGACAGCACGTTCACCCGCACGAAGGCGGCCCCGGTGGCGGCGGCGACCGACAGCGCGGCGAGGGCGTCGTTGCGGAGCACGTTGACGCCCACCGGGAGACCGACGGCGTCGGCGACCGCGCCGACGGACCGGGTCATGGCGGCGACGGTGGCCGTCGGCACGGTGTCGGCGAAGAAGGGGGCGTCGCCGAAGTTCTCGACCATGAGGCCGCCGAAGCCGGCCTCGGCGAGGGTCTCGGCGTCCCGGACCGCCCCGGCCACCACGGTGTCGAGATCGCCGGCGAAGGCGGGCGCTCCCGGCAACGGTCCGAGGTGGACCATGCCGATGAGGGTGGGGAGGCCGATCACCTCAGGTGAGGTAGGCGGTGACGAGCTTCAGGGCCTTCTCGGCGGGCTCGCCCTCGGCGACGAGGCCTTCGCACTCGGTGATCGTGGAGCGGTGCACGGCGAGCCGGGCGAACTCCATGGCCGGGCCCTTGATGCGGGAGGCCCCCTCCGGGCCGTACGACCACTTGGCGTAGTCGGGGCCCATCACCTCGACCCGCACCGGCTCGTACGGCTCCCCGGCCCGCTCGAACGCGAGCGGCAGCAGCTTGTGGGCAAGGAAGGCGATGTGGCGGAGCCGATCGGTCTCGGGAACGGGGTTCTCCTCGTCGTCGCCCCAGATGTCCCAGACGTCGAGGCCGTGCGCCCAGGTCTCCATGATCCGGTAGGTGGCCAGCAGGCGGGCGGAGCACTCGCCGCCGATCCAGGGCACCCGGTCGTCGGAGTCGAGCGACCAGAGGGCATCCATCGCCCGGGCCCGCGAGAGGCGCCACCACTCGATGACGTCCTGGGGGCGCATCTCCTCGCCCCTGGCCGGTCCCTGGGCCACGAAGGCCTCGAAACCGCCGGCCTCGGCGATGAGCTCGTCGGGGACTGCGTCCTCCTCGATCACGTCCGCCACGAGGTCCTCGAATTGGGCGAGGTGCGCCACGAGGTCCTTGACGCTCCACCCCTCGGCCCTGGTCGGCTTGTGCCATTCGCGGGGGTTGATCTTCTGGAGGAACTGGTCGAGGCTCTGCTGCTCCTTGACCAAGTCGGTCAGTATCTCTCGCACCGACGGAAGTTTAGTGGGGCCGATACCCCTAGCCCCAAGCCGCGAGGGTCACCAGGCGCGCTCGGTCTGCTCCTCGGTGAAGGCAGGCGCCGGGGTGACGTGCTCCTCGGCGGGGGCGAACTCGTTCAGCCGATCGATGAGGACCCGCAGGCGCCCGAACTGGCGGCGGTCGAAGGCGAGCCCCAATCGGGGGAGCTCGGGATGGTCGCCGTCGGCGCGCTCGGGTGGGGTGGCCTCGATCGACTCGATCTCCCCGGCGTCGAGGATGTCGGAGAACTCCTCGTTGAGAGCGAGCAGGTGATCGGGGGTCGGCTCGTGACGAAGGCGGATGACGAGGCGACCGTCGACGTACCGCTGACTGTGGAAGTTGTCGTAGAACCCGCAGATCTCATCGATGGCCTCGTCGAGGTCGTCGGTCGTCCGCCACAGGGCCCGGTCGTCGGGCGAGATGCGGCCGGTGTCGATGAGGTGGCGGTCCACGAAGTCGGTCAGGGCCCCCCAGTAGCCGGTGCCGGGTGCCTCGACGAACACGATCGGGTGGGGGTCGGACTTGCCGGTCTGGACGAGGGTGAGGAGTTCGAACGCCTCGTCCATGGTGCCGAAGCCGCCCGGGAACAGGGCGAAGGCGTTGGCCTCCTTCACGAAGCCGAGCTTGCGGGTGAAGAAGTACTTGAAGTTGATCGTGCGCGCCGGGGTGATGAACGGGTTGGCGGAGCCCTCGAATGGCAGGCGGATGTTCACCCCGTAGGAGTGGTCGAGGCCGGCGCCCTCGTTGGCGGCCTGCATGATCCCCGGCCCCGCCCCGGTGATGACCCCCCAACCGATCTCGGCCATACGGGCGGCGAACTCCTTGGCGAACTCGTAGTTGGGGTCGCCGGGCGCCGTGCGAGCCGAGCCGAACACCGTCACCTTGGGCTCGTCCCGATGCTGGGAGAACACCCGTGAGGAGTACCGCATCTCCTTCAGGGCGGTGTTGATGAGTTTGAGGTCGCCGCGGGTGGGTTCGTCCCGTTGCAGCTTGATGGCGGTGGTGACGAGTTCGCGGATCAGCTCGCCGTCGCTGCCGCCGCCGTTGGCCTCGACGAGGGCGGCGATGGCGGCATCGAGCTCGGGATCACCGATTTGGTAGGCCATGCCGCCAGCCTATGAGCCGACGGTGGGGACGGCGGAGGTCGTCATGCCCACGGGCTGGTGGACGGGCCCTTGCGGACGACGGCGTTCCACACGGTCTCGTAGTGGTCGCGGTCGTAGGTGTCCACATGGGGGAGCACCATGTCCTCCCACGCCCGTCGGAGCGGATCGTCGGCGTCGGTGTGGAGTCGGAGCCCGACCGGGAGCCGATCGAGGGTCGTTCGAAGGCTCATGGGCGTCTCCACGCGGGTCCCGGAGTCGATCGAGGTGAACGACTCGTTGACCTCGGTCGTGAGCCGGACGATGGCCTCGGTGAACTCGCTCCGGAGATCGGGGTAGCGACGCTCGAGCATCGCCGCCAGCTCCTCGCCGGTGGGGAAGTCCTTCTCCCAGATGACCCACCGGTCGGCGAACGCCTTGTTGAGGGTCTGGGTCCCGGCATAGTCACGCAGGTCGGTCGGGTTCATCGTCCCGAAGACCCGGACGTCGTCGCGGAGGCGGACCGTCTCGCCGTTGGGGAGGTCGAGCGCCCGGTGGCGGTCCAGCAGGCCGTGGAGGGCGAAGAGCGTCTCGGCGCCGGCGGCATTCAGCTCGGACAGGTTGAGGATCGCGGGGCCCCGCAGCGCCCGGGTGATGTCACCGTCCTCCCAGCGGCTCTCGGTGCCGCCCTTCCCGTCGCCGTGCAGCTTCGTCGACCCGATGAGGGTGATGTCGCGCACCTCACCGGTGAGCGGGATGCGGTAGTACGGGAGCTGGAGGAGGGCGGCGAACTGCTCGATGTCGTGGTCCTTGCCCGTCCCCATGTGGCCGCGCACCGCCACGTGCAGGGCCTGGAAGCCCTCGCGGCCGTCGCGGCGGACCTGCTCGAGCGCGGCGAAGCGGTAGAGCATCCCGAGGTCGACGTACCACGGGTCGGGTTCGGGGATCTTCGCCACCCGCTGGTCGTGGTCGGGGAGGTCGGCGGGAACGGTGAACGTCGTCAGTTCGACGGGTGGGCCCTCGCCGCCGGGGTCTTCGAAGGTGATGGTCTCGGCCATGTCAGGCGGTTCTCCTCATGGGACTGGTGGGTGTGCCGGCCGCCGCGCCCCGCACCCACCAGGCGTCGAGCCCGGACATGGCGAGGCTCCGGCGGAGGGCGGAGCGGACGCCGTCGACCATGGCGCTGGTGAGGGCGTCGGGTCGGTCGACCACGACGTGGCGGTGGTAGGTGCGGGTGACGGTGTCGTCGCCGATGCCGATGCCGAGCACCATGGTGCCCGATTCCTCGACCTGGGCGGTCGTGCGGGCGAGGGCAGTCAGCGATCCGCGGGTCATGCCGTCGGCCAACACGACCAGGACCCGCACCGCCGCGCCGAGTCGCTCGAGTCGGTCGGCGGCGTGGCGGACGTTGAACTCGTCGACGTTGGCGGCCTTCTCGAACATCGACATGGGTGGGGCGGTGTCGGCGTCGCGCCGAGCTCGCTGGGCGGCCTCGCCCTGGCGGGTGATCGTGTGGAAGAACCCGGCGAAGAGCGGTTCGGTGGCCCGCCACCGGCGGTCGAATGGCTTCAGGAGGTAGTGGTTCACGGTCTGGGTCAGGCGGTTGGCGTGTGACCCGTGGGCGCGGCGCAGCTCGGAGATGGCGTTGCCGCGTCGGCGTCGGTACGACGCCTCGGTGTCGTCGGCAGTGGCGGCGAAGCCCCGGTTGAAGACGGCGACCTCGAAGTCGACCTGGAGCTCCTCGCAGAGGGAGGCCAGCATCCACGCCCCGAGGGCGGCCGCCGGCATCCCCCAGCGGGTGTCTCGGGCGACCGAGCCCTCCCGCTGCTGGAGCATCGATGCGGAGCCGTCCACGAGCAGGCTCACGGCGTACGACCGCCGGGTCCGGAGGGCGCGGCGTTCGTACATCCGGTCGTAGAGGCCGCCCGCCAGGAGCAACGGCGCGTGGGGGGAGAGGTCGCCCGAGTCGAAGCCCGACTGCAGGCCACGCCGCTGGTTGGCGGCGAAGAGCGGGTACAACTCGCCGGTGACGTGCCGTTGGGTGAGGTTCCAGCGCTTGGAGAGTTGGGCCATGGTGGCCCGTCCCTCCCCGGCGAGGTCGGCGAAGGCGGTCGGGAAGGCCGACACGATGAGGCGGCCACCCTGGCCGGTCGGGAGGTGGACCGTCGGCGCGGTGGACACCCTGATCAGCTGGTCGGTCGCCTCCTGGGACGCCACCTTCGAGGCGCCTCGTCGGAAGGACTCCGCCGATCGGGGCTGGCCCGAGGAGCGGACCTGCTCGTAGGACTCGCGGTCGGCGAGCACGGGCGTGGCGAGCCGGAGTCGGTCGAGGTTGGCGGTGGCGGCCGCCGACTCGTCCTCCTCGCGCTGGGAGCGCTGGGCCGATGTCTCGCCCGCTCGTTGGTCGAGGTCGACGATGCCGTGGAGGCGGGCGACCGAGAGCAGCTGCAGGGCGACGGTGCCGATGTCCCAGGGGTCGTCGGCCTCGGCGGCGGCGTCGAGGAACGGCTGGGCGTCGGGCAGGGCGCCGGCAACCTTGGCGTGGACGCGGCGTTCGAGCGTGTCACGGTCGAGATGGCCGCCGAGGAGCATGAAGCAGGCGACGGTGAACTGGCCCAGCATCGTGGCCTCGGCCAGGGCGCGGGGGAGGGCCGAGTGGTAGAGGTCGGTGAGCACGGAGCGGGCCCCGGGGTAGGCGGCGAGGCCCTGGCGTTCCTGGCGGGCGTCCTCGGTGGCGAAGAAGAGACCCTCGGCGGCGGTGCCCCCGGCACGCCGCACCCCGTCGAGGAGGTCGAACTCGCCCTCGGGCGCCTCGCGGCCCTCCCCGAACCAGTCCCGGGGGAGCTCCCGGGGCTCGTCGAGGTCGGTGGAGACGAGGTGGACCACCTCGTGGAGGGCCGAGGCGAGGGCGACCTCGTCGGGGGTGACCGGGGCCCGGCGGGCGTAGGCGGCCTGGAACAGGGCCGGGTCGACGACCACCTCGTCCTCGGAGGACTCGGCGTCGGCGCCGATCCGCACGTTCAACTCGTCGTTGCCGGCAAGGGTGCGGGCGAAGCGGGTGACGGCGCCCGAGACCCGCTGGTAGCGCGCCACGACCTGCTCGATCGCCCGCTCCTCGGGGGGCAGGATCTCCGTGAGGACGCTGCGGTCCTCGGTGGGTCCACTCGAGCGGGCCGTCTGGGCGCGCGAAGCCATAACCGTCCATTGTTACACAGCTGGGACCCGAACCCCTCAGATCAACCCTGGGTTGTGGGCGTCGGTTTCCGACGCTCACAGTCCTCGGAACGGAAGCGGGCGACGCTCACAACCCAGGGTTGGGTTCAGGGCAGGACGGTGACCGTCTCGTAGCCGAAGGCTTCGGCGAGCTCGGTGACCACCACGATGGCCTTGTCGGTGGCCTCGTCCAGCAGGCCGGACTCGAGGGCGCGGGCGGTCAGCAGCTCCTCGGCGGCGAGGCGGGCCTCACGTTCGAGGTTGGGGTCGGGGCTCACGAAGATGCCGGTGTCCCGGTCGTAGATCTCGGTGGCCTCCTCGTCGACGTCGACGTAGGTGATGGCCGGGTCGGGCAGGTCGATGGTGATCTCGCCCGTCATCGGGTCGGCCACGACGTCCTCGGGGCCGATCTCGGACAGGTCGATGCCGGCGCCGATGTTGGCGACGGCCAGCAGGCCGACGCGCTCACCGGCGGCCCAGTTCAGGAGACCGGCGTCGACCCCACGCTCGACGGTCACGAACGACACGGCCTCGGCGGTGGTCAGCTCGGACATCCCGTTGATCGCCTCGATCACGACGACCCCGTCCTCGGCGATGGGGGTCTGGGCGATCGGTGCCACGGCGTCCTCCGCGACGTTCGTCGCCGCGACGATGGCCCATGCCAAGCCGCCGACCGCCACCACCAACGAGCCGAGGAGGATGAGGAGCAGCGTCGAGGGGCCACGGCGGGGTGGCTCGGGGGCGCGGGTCTCGGGGAGCGGACGGTCCAGGTCGGTGGGGGGCAGCTGGAGAGTCATACTCACGAAGATACGACGCCGCGTCGCATACCCGGCTCCTGGCGTAGGTTCTCACCGAATTCTCAGATCGGAGGCAGCATGTCGTACGAGGCGCTGAAAGCCCTTGAGGGCCACGAGGTCGGGGTGTCCGACTGGTTCGAGGTCAGCCAGGAGCGCATCGACGCCTTCGCCGATGCCACCCTCGACCACCAGTGGATCCACATCGATCCCGAACGGGCCGCCGCCGGCCCCTTCGGCACCACCATCGCTCACGGGTTCCTCACCCTCAGCCTCCTCGTGCACCTCCAGACCCAGACCGAGTTGCCCGTCGAAGGCGTGCGGATGGCCGTCAACTACGGCCTCGACAAGGTCCGGTTCATCACCCCCGTGCCGGCCGGGGGTCGCATCCGAGCCCGCCGGACCGTCGCCGAGGTGACCGAGGCGTCCGACGGCTCGGTCCAGGTGAAGAGCTCCGTCACCGTCGAGCTCGAGGGCGCCGAGCGACCGGCGGCCGTGGCCGAGCCCATCGGCCGCTACTACTTCTGATGGCTGCTCCGGGGGACTGGGCCGACCGCTTCGTCGTCGCCGACGCGGGCCTCGTCTACCTCGACGGCAACTCGCTGGGCCGCCTGCCACGGGACGCCGCCGACCTGGCCGACCACCTCGTCCGTCGGCAGTGGGGTGAGCGGCTCATCCGGGGGTGGAACGATGGCTGGTTCGACCTGCCCCTGCGGCTGGGCGACAAGGTCGCCGACCTGATCGGGGCCCGGCCCGGGGAGGTGGCGATGGCCGACTCGACGACCGTGAACCTGCACCGACTCGCCACTGCCGCGATGGCCGTCCGGCCGGGTCGGCGGGTGATCGTCACCGACGACCTCAACTTCCCCTCCGACCGCCACGCCCTGGCGGCGGTCGCCTCCCAGACCGGTGCCGAGGTGCGGGTGGTGGCCTCCGACGGCATCCATGGCCCCGTCGAGGGGTTGGTCGCGGCGCTGGACGACGGCGTGGCGTTGTTGTCGCTCTCGGCGACCGCCTATCGGAGTGGCTACACGTACGACCTGGCGCCATTGACGGCTGCTGCCCACGAGGTCGGCGCCCTCGCCCTCTGGGACCTGTCCCACACCGCGGGCTCGGTGCCCACCGACCTCGCCGGGGCCGAGGTGGACCTGGCCGTCGGCTGCTCGTACAAGTACCTCAACGGCGGGCCGGGGGCGCCGGCGTGGCTGTTCGTCGGCCGTGACCTGCACGCCGATCTCGGCAACCCCCACCAGGGCTGGATGGGCCATGCGGACGTCTTCTCGTTCTCCCCTGAATACGAGCCGGCCGAGGGGATCCGCCGGTTCCTGACCGGGACCCCGCCGGTCGTCTCGCTGGCCCTGATCGAGCCCGGCGTCGACCTGCTCCTCGAGGTCGGCATGGACGAGGTGAGGCGCCTGTCGCTGCAACTCACCGAGCACCTGCTCGACCGCTTCGACGCCGACCTCGCCCCCCGCGGGTTCGGGCTGGCGTCCCCCCGGGACCCGGCGGTCCGTGGTGGGCACCTCACGCTGT
>JBFLKR010000063.1:0-11117 GCA_040883295.1 Acidimicrobiia bacterium | reverse complement strand
TACCAGGCGAGCACCTTGACGGTGTTGCCGCCGAGCACGCCCAGTGTGGCGACATCCACGAGGGCCGACTCGGGACGCCCGACGATGTCGATCGAGACGAGTTCGTCGTCGGACACGCCGAGCACCCCGGCGAGGTCCCCGGCAGCCGCCTCCCGGAAGCACCCGACGAGATCGTCGACGGTCACCTCGGTCTCCAGCGTCGCCACCAGGTCGACGAGGGAGCCGTCGGGGACCGGGACCCGGACCGCCAGGCCGTCGAGTCGGCCCTCGAGTGACGGCAGGACCCGTTCGGTCGCCACCGCGGCACCCGTCGTCGTGGGCACCATCGACAGCGCCGCCGCCCGCCCGCGACGTCGCTTCCGCGACGGGCCGTCGACGAGACCCTGGCTCGACGTGTAGGCATGGATGGTGGTGAAGGTGCCCCGTTCGATGCCGAAGCGTCGGTGCAGCGCCAGGAGCACGGGCGCCACGCAGTTCGTGGTGCAGGACGCCATGGAGATCACGGTGTGCCGGTCGGCGTCGAACTCGGCGTCGTTCACGCCGGGGACGATCGTGACGTCGGCATCGTCGGACGGAGCCGAGATGAGCACCCTCGAGGCGCCGGCCTCGAGATGGCCGGCGGCGTCGGCCCGCGACCGGAAGGCGCCCGTGCTCTCGATGACGACGTCGACGCCGAGGTCCCCCCACGGGATCGAGGCGGGATCGCGCTCGGCGTGGAGCGGGATCGTGCGATCGCCGAGCACGAGATCGCCGTCGGTGGCGGAGACCGCCGTCGGGAACCGACCGTGCACCGAGTCGTGGGCGACGAGGTAGGCCATGTCGTCGGCGTCGACGAGGTCGTTGGCGCCGACGATCTCGACGTCGGGGCGTTCCCAGGCCGCCCGGAGGGCACACCGTCCGATGCGCCCGAGTCCATTGATGCCGATCCGTGTGGGTTCCACGAGGAGCCTCCCTGTTGATGTGGCCGCGACCTTCCCCGACCGACCTGCCCCCAAACCCCTCAGCCCGGGATCCGACCCAACAGCTCCTCCACGTCCTCGGCGCGGCACAGTTGGGTGCCGGGGGTGCGGAGGGCGGCCGAACCGGCGGCCACCCCGAGCCGCAGGGCCTCGCCGATGTCCCCGTCCTGCAGTCCGGCGACCAGCCCGGCCACCATGGAGTCGCCGGCACCGACGCGGCTGACGGCCTCGACGTCGGGGGCGGGGACCCGCTCCACCCCGTGGGGGGTGGCGGCGACGGCCCCGTCGGCGCCCAACGAGACTACGAGCACCTCGAGGCCCCGCTCCTCGCGGATGGCGGCCGCCGCGTCCTCGACGTCGAGTTCGTCCGCCGACCGGCCGGTGAACTCGGCCAACTCCCGACGGTTGGGCTTGGCGAGGAACACGTCGGCTCCGAGCACCGCGTCGAGGGGCGGTCCGTGGGTGTCGACGACCACCTTCGCCCCGAGTCCTCGACCGACGGCCGCAAAGCGCCGGTGCAGGTCGTCGGGCGCCTCGGGCGGCAGCCCCCCGCTGAGCACGAGCCAGTCGGGAGC
Source organism: Acidimicrobiia bacterium (assembly GCA_040883295.1). Lineage (GTDB taxonomy): Bacteria > Actinomycetota > Acidimicrobiia > Spongiisociales > JAENVV01 > JAHEFX01. The sequence goes on along the minus strand of JBFLKR010000063.1, from coordinate 9,583 downwards.
CAGCTCCCGGATCGCCTCGGTGACGGCCTCGACCTCGTCCTCGGTCGGGGGGGCGCCGTGGCCGGACAGCCGGAGGTGGTCGCCGGCATCGTCGATCACCGTCACCGACAGCGTGGTCTGGCCCTCGACCGGGACGGGCCGGTGGTCGAGCCCCTCGGCGTCGAGTCGGCGCTCCACGTCGTCGCCGAACCCCGGACCTCGCGTCCAGATCGCCGTTGCAGGCTCACCGAGCACCGTCAGGGCGCGGGCCACGTTGATGCCCCCGCCGCCGGGGTCGATGAGGGCGTCGTCGTAGCGGAGCTTCCGGTTGGGCGTCATCGCCCCGACGCGCAGGGTCACGTCGAGTGAGGGCTTGACGGTGACGGTGACGATGCCGCTCATGGGACCTCCTCAGGGGGACCGGATGTCGACGATCAACTGGCCGGCGGCCGGGTCCAACCGGTGGGCGTGGGCGCCGTCACCGTCCACACCGAGCACCCAGGTCATCACGTTCTCGAAGTCCTCGGTCCGGACGACTTCTGCGAGCGCAGCGGCGTCGGTTGGCGGGGCGAGTCGATCGTCGCCCCGGTAGGTCTCGACGACGTCGTCGTCGACGAACTCGAAGCCCGAGGCCGGGGTCATGACCACTTCGATGAACACGTCTCCGGCAACGTCGAGCTCCCGTCCCGAAGGTGACTCGAGGACCGGAGGGGTCACCGGCCCGATCTCGAAGGTCAGGTCACCGATGGGACTGTCGAAGCTGAAGACGACCCGGTCGAAGCCCTCGTGGGCCTCGATCGTGACCTCCTCCAGGAACACGGTCGAACCGGATCCCGGGAATCCGGCGGACGTGTAGGTGCCGGTGCGGAACTCGCCGACCGCCGCCTCGGTCGTGGTGGTCGGCGCCGTGGTGGAGGTGGTGGTCGGCGCCGTGGTGGTCGTGGTTGCCTCCGACTCGGACGTCGTCGTGGTGGACACGGTCGTGGTGGTGGGGAGCGTGGTCGTCGAGGTCGTCGGTCCGCACGCCGCTGCGACGAGGGCCAGGGGTGCGAAGAGCGCAATGAAGAAGGGACGACGCATGGTTCGGCGTTCCGATCGATCGGGTCGCGTCTCCCTACCCGCTCGCCGGCGGGTCCAACCTCGGCGATTCGGGGCCCGTGCGGCACCTACCCTCGCCCCATGTCGCTGCGGGTGGTCGTCGTCGGGGCCGGGTTCGGTGGGATCGGCGCCGCCAAGGAACTCGGCGACGCCGGTCACGAGGTCACCGTCTACGAGGCCTCCGACCACATCGGCGGGACCTGGTACCACAACCAGTACCCCGGTTGCTGCTGCGACGTCCCCTCGGTGCTCTATTCGTTCAGCTTCGCCCCCAACCCCGACTGGTCGCGGCTGTACCCCGCCCAGCCGGAGCTGCGGGCCTACCTCGAACGGGTGGTCGACCGGTTCGGGCTCCGGGACCGGATCCGGACGGGAACCCGTGTCACGGCGACCCGATTCGACGAGGCGACGGCGACGTGGCAGATCACCCTGGACAACGGCGAGGAGGTCACCGCCGACGCGATCGTCGCCGCCGTCGGCCCGCTGAGCCGCCCCAAGCTCCCTGCGCTGGCCGGCCCCGACGACTTCGAGGGCACGTGGTTCCACACCGCCGCTTGGGACCACGGCCACGACCTCACGGGCGAACGGGTCGCCCTCGTCGGGACGGGCGCCTCCGCCGTCCAGGTGGCGCCGGAGATCGCCGACGACGCCGGCCACCTCCTGGTCTTCCAGCGCACCCCACCGTGGATCGTGCCCCGTCCGGACATGGAGATCGGCGCCGCCGAGCGGGCCCGGCGCCGCTGGGTCCCCGGCTGGCTGCGAGCCGAGCGCTGGAGCCTGTACTGGTCGATCGAGACGCTCTCGGCCGGGTTCACCGGCGTGGTCCCACGGATGCGGGATGCGTGGCGAGCGCTCGGCACCGCCCACATCGAGGCCCAGGTCCCCGACCCGGCTCTCCGGGCGCTGGTGACCCCCGACTACGAGCCGGGCTGCAAGCGGGTCATCTTCTCGAGCGACTGGTACCCGACGCTGGGCCGCGATGACGTGACGCTGGTGCCGGAAGCGGTCGAGCGGATCACCGCGACCGGTCTCGTCACCGAGTCGGGCGAAGCGCACGAGGTGGACACGATCATCTACGCCACGGGTTTCGACGTGTCGACGACGCTGGCCCCGATGACGGTCACCGGCCTCGATGGAGCCGACCTCGACGAGGTGTGGGCCGGCGGTGCGACGAACCACCTCGGGACCACCGTCCCCGGCTTCCCGAACTTCTTCGTGCTCGCCGGCCCCAACACCGGCTTGGGGCACAGCTCGATCGTGTTCATGATCGAGGCCCAACTCCACTACGTCCGGGGGGCGCTGGCGGCCTCGGAGGCCAAGGGGTGCGCCCTCGAGGTCGACCCGCTGGCCGCCCGCCGCTCGTACGAGCGGCTCCAGGACCGCCTGCAGGACACGGTGTGGGCGACGGGCGGCTGCTCGAGCTGGTACCAGAACCGCGACGGCGGGGGCATCGACGCCATGTGGCCGGGGTCGACGGTCGAGTACTGGGCCCGCACCCGCCTCTTCGATCCCGGCCGGTATCGGCACGTCAAGCCGCGGGGGTAGGTCCTCCCCAATGGGTCCCCCGGACGGGGATCGGGCAACAGGCCCGGCGCCCCTGGTTGTTGACCCTGCTTGCCGATCTCGGCGAGGTTTCGGGCGTATCCCGGAGCCATCGAGAGTCCACCACCGATACGATCCCACGGTGCGCGAGTCGTCAAACGACCGACCGGCCTGCGGATTCGAGGGGCTCAGCCCACGGCTTCGGTCCCCGGGACGCTTCCGTAGCGCTCCGGTAACGGGCGCCCGGTCCGATGGGCTTCCAAGGAGGTTCACATGGCGGACGACATGAGCGGGCAGCTCGACGCCCTCCGGCGTGCCGAAACGGCCCTCTGGACCTCGCTCGGCCTCTCGCCAACCGAGCACTGGCTGCACCTCCCGACGCTCGATGTCGACGTGCGGATCCAGGAGATCGGTAGCGGGCCAACGGTGCTGTTCATCCATGGCGGATCGAGTTGGGGGACGAGTTGGGCCGACCTGGCCGCGGCGATGTCGACGTTCCGGTGCCTGCTCCTCGACCGGCCGGGCACGGGCCTCAGCGACCCCCTCCCCGCCGCGCCGCGCACGATGCTCGACCTGCAGGGCGTGGCCGACTCGTTGGTGACGGACGTGCTCGACGCCCTCGCGATGCCGTCGATCGACGTCATTGCGACATCGGTGGGTGGCTGGTTCGCCCTGCGATCTGCGATGTCGTCCCCGGCGAGCGTTCGTCGAATGGTCATCATCGGATGGACCGCGGGTGCCCCGGTTGGCCGCCTGCCGGTGGCCCTCCGCATGGGGACCCTGCCGGTCGTCGGTGACCTGGCTGGCCGACTTCCCGCCGGCCGGGGTGCGGTCCGGTCGATCTTCCGCTCGATCGGTGAGGGCCCGACGCTGGACGCAGGTCGAATCAGCCCCGAAGCCATCGACGCCTACGCCATGCTCCTGCGCCACACCGACACCTTCCGCCACGAGCGCCCCATCGGACGGCTCCTGTTGGCGACGCCCCGTGGTTCGGCCGAGTCGCCGCTGTTGACGCCGGAGCAGCGCCGGCGGATCGACACGCCCACCCTGTTCCTCTGGGGCGACGCGGACCCGTTCGGAGGACCCGACATCGCCGCGGCGTTCGTCGACGAGTTCGGGGACGCACGCCTGGAGGTCCTCCCGGGGAAGGGGCATGCGCCGTGGGTGGGCGACCCGACGGGTGTCGCCCACCGGGTGGCGGCGTTCTTGTCGACTGGTTGACGATCGACCGCCCGGGCTCACCTCACCGGGCGTCCCACCACCGCAGGGCTCGCAACGCCCGGAGGGTGTTCCAGCGGCTGGGCACCCGGCCCGGCTCCAGCACGAACCACTCCTTCGCCGGGTACCGGGGCCCCTTGGGCCAGCGGCCATCGGGACGTTGCTGGGACCGCACGATCTCGACCGCCTCGGCAGCCCTCGGATCCCGCATCCCGGCGTCGCGCAGGTGGTCGAGGCCCCGCAGCACGTCGTAGTGCCAGCGAGGCGGGAAGTGCGGCTTCAGCCACTCGTCGTCGATGACCTCGCCGGTGCGGTGCGACCGGAACAGGTGGTGCTGGAGCAGGAACTCGTGGGCTCCCGCCATGGACTCGTCGGCGTCGGTCGTCACCCGGAACCGGGACCACGCCACCAACCCCTCGAGCACCGAGATCGTCGTGTGGAACGACGAGTGGGTCGCCCCTTCGTGATCGCGGCAGTTCCACGCCCCATCCCCCATGGCCGCCCCGAGCAGCAGGTCGGCGATCGAGTCGACCCGAGGGTCGTCGAGGCCGAACCACGAGCACACCGACAGCACCATCCCGTTGACACAGCGCTCGGCATGGGTGTGCGTCCGCCAGTACGACACGCCGCCGTCCACCCAGACGGCGTCGTCGAGCAGTCGGGCGCACCCGGCGAGCGCCGCTTCGTGGCCGGGCGGCAGCCCGAACCGCTGCAGCAGCAGCAACGTGTAGGTCGTCGACGTCCACTTGGGGCTGTAGAGCGCCCCCGCCCACGTGCCCTCGGGGTCCTGGGCGCCGAGCAGCCGACGCCCCCAGCCCTCGGCCGCCACCCGGTCCCGGGTGGTCGACCAGACCACCTCGGGCCGATCGAGGAGGTCCCGCTCCGCCTGCCAGCGGACCGACGGGTCGCCGTCGAGGAGCCAGTCTGCGACGCCCTCCGCTCCGCTCATCCCTCCGGCCCCAGCCCGATCTCGGTGGCCTTGATCGAGACCCAGATCCCGGCACCCTCCTCCAGTCCGAGCGCCGCTGCCGCCTCGGCCGTCACCTCGGCCGTCAGCGGGACGGGGGTCCCGGTCCGCACCCGGACGACATCCCCGAGCGGTTCGACGAAGCCGACCGACGTCGGCCAGGCGTTGCGGGGACTGCCGCCCGGGCGCTCGCGGTGGACGGCGATGGCGCCGGGACGGATCGTGACGAGCACCGGGCCCGACGATTCGTGGTCGGCGACGTGGAGGAGGTGTCCATCGACGTCGACCCGACCGTCGGCGGCCCGCCCGTGGAGGAGGTTCGCCCCGGCCAGGTCGGCCGCGTAGCGGGTGCGAGGCCGCAGCCGGATGTCGTCACCGCTCCCGGCCTGGGAGATCCGCCCATCCTCGATGATCAGCACCCGGTCGGCGAGCAGGAAGGCCTCCGTCGGATCATGCGTGATGAGCAACCGGGGCCCGGCGAAGCCGTCGAGGTGCTCGGCCAACTCCCGTCGCAGGGACGAGCGGGTCGCGACGTCGAGTGCCGCCAGCGGCTCGTCCAGCAGGAGCAGGTCGGGATCACTGGCAAGGGCCCGGGCCAGCGCCACCCGCTGTGCCTGCCCACCCGACAGGTCGCCGGGCCGGCGACCTCCCATCCCGGCGAGATCCATCCGCTCCAGCCAACTCGATGCCCGGGCCCCGGCCTCGTCGCGGCCGACCCCGGCCGAGCGGGGCCCGAAGGCGACATTCTCGGCCACGGTCAGGTGATCGAACAAGAGGTAGTCCTGGAACACGACGCCGATCCCCCGCTCCTCGGGCGGGACGAACGTGGCTGCCCCGGGGTCGTCGAGCACCCGCCCGTCGAGCTCGATCCGACCGGACTCGAGCGGCAGCAGGCCGGCCACCGCCGCCACGACGGTCGACTTGCCGGCTCCATTGGGTCCGAGCAGGGCGACGGTCGAGCCCGGTGCCGCCTCGACCTCGACGTCCACCCGGAACGATGCCGACAGACGCACGCCGATCGACGCCGAGAGACCGCCGGTCACCGGGTTCCCCACCAGCGGTCCCGGAGCGCTACCAACACCACCAGCGACACGACCACCATGACGAGGCTGATGGCCACCGCGGCGTCCCGATCGCCCTCGAGCGTCACGAACACCGCCAGTGGCAGGGTCTGGGTGCGGCCCTGCAGGTTGCCGGCGAAGGTGACCGTCGCCCCGAACTCCCCGAACGCCCGCGCCCACGTGAGCACGAGTCCCGCCGCCAGGGCCGGCCGGATCATCGGCAGCGTCACCCGCCGCAGCACCGTCCACCGGCCGGCACCGAGGGTGGCGGCCGCCCCCTCGAAACGGCGATCGAGGTTCCGCACCGCTCCCTCGACGGTGATGACGAGGAACGGCATCGACACGAACGTGGTGGCGATCACGACGCCGGTGAGCGAGAAGGGCAGGACGAGCCCGGTCGCCTCGTAGAGCGGTTCGCCGACGAGGCCTCGCCGGCCCAGGGCGAAGAGCAGGGCGGCACCACCCACGACGGGCGGCAGCACGAGGGGCAGGGTGACGATGCCCCGGGCCACCGACCGTCCCGGGAACTCGACCCGGGCCAACAGGAAGGCGAGGGGCACGCCGACCACCACGGCGATGGCCGTCGAGGCGACCGACGCCACGACCGACAGCCACAGGGCCTCGGTGACCACGTCGGAGGCCAGGAGCCCGCCGAGGTCCCCCCAGGGGACTCGGGCGAGGAGGCCGACGAGTGGCACCGCGAAGACCAGCGCCCCGAGGACTCCGAGCGCCACCAGGGCGAGGGGCGGTCGAGCACCCGCGTCACGTCGGGGTGACTGGTCGATCATGGGGTGTCGAAGCCGAATCCCCGCAGGATCTCGGCCCCCTCCCCGGACAGCACGAACTCGACGAACGCCGCCGCCCCGTCGGGGTTGGGAGCGCCGGCGAGGACGGCGATGGGGTAGTCGGCGACGACGTTCACGTCGTCGGGGATCTCGATCCCCTCGACGCCACCGCCGGCTGACACGACGTCGGTGACGTAGGTGAGGCCGGCGTCGAGTTCCCCGAGCTCGAGCTTGGTGAGGAGGGACCGTACGTCGGGTTCGTCGGTGTCCACGGCGGGGTCGACGCCGGCGTTGGCCAGCACCTCCCGACCGAAGCCGCCGCAGGGCACCTCCTCGGCGCACAGGCCGATGAGCAGGGCATCGTCGCCGAGGTCGTCGAGCCCCTCGACGCCGGCCGGGTTGCCCGCCGGGACGGCGATCTGCATCCGATTGCGTGCGAAGATCCGGGGCTCCCCGGTCACCGCATCGGCATCGACGAGTCCGTCCATGTTCGAGCGGTTGGCCGAGGCGAACACGTCCGCCGGGGCACCCTCGAGGATCTGCTCGCGCAGTGCCGAGGAACCCGCCAGGTTCAGCACCACGTCGGTGCCGGGGTTCGCAGCCTCGAACGCCCTCGCCACCTCGCCGAAGGCATCGGTGAGCGAGGCGGCGGCCGAGACGAGGATCTCGTCCTCGACGCCATCCCCTCCACACGCCGCCGTTGCCAGCACCGCCGCCGTCAGCAGTGCAACCGACGGGAGCATCGTCCGGCGCCTCACGCCGCCGCCACACCCAGGTCGGTCAGGTCGTATCCGCCGATCGAGAGCAGCCGCCCTCGGAACCGGCGATCGGTCACCGCGTCGAGGGCGTCGACCACCACGGGTTCGACGACGTGATCGGCGGCGACCCAGAGCTCCGCCCGGTGCAGGCCCAGGGGGTGGAAGGCGGCACCGGCGGCGATGGCGGCCGGTTCGATCGTGAGTGCAGCCCGCCCCGAGGCCAAGGCCATCGCCACGGCCGCCACGTGACCACTCGCCGTCGGCCCGGGCAGGTCGCGCCCGGCCGCCGCCGCCAACTCGGCCTGGACGGCGGCGCCCGGCTCGCGCTGCACGACCGCCAGGTCGCCCGAGAGGGCCCGACGCCACCAATCGCCCCCCAGGTCGGGCGAGGCGGCGAGGCCGACCCGCCAACGGGCGAGGTGGAGGCGGAGTGCCCCAGCCGGGGCCCCGGGCAGGGGTTCGCCATCGGGTCCGTGCACGACGGCGGCGTGGGCCCGGCCGGCTTCGAGCGCGACCCGGGCCACGGCACTGGAGGCGGCGACGGACACCGCCCGTCGACCGCTCTCGCGTTGGAGCTGCTCCAGGACCGCCAGACCGGGCTCGCAGCCGATGAGGACGGCGCCCGGTCGTCCTGGCGGCCCCATCACGTCGCCATCGTCGACGACGCCGTCGGCGATGCCCCAACCGATGGCGCCGACCTCGGCGGGGGCCGTGACGACGAGGTCTCCCACCTCGCCGACCCGCACCGCGGTGCCGTCGGCCGGCGTCGTACCGGTCGCGACGTCGAGCGGGGCGGGCCGGTGGCCGAACAGCCGGGCGGGATTCTCCCCGAGCACGCCGGCGAGTCGGAGGGCGGCGTCGACGCGGGGCAGGTGACGGCCGGCCTCCAGGGCCCCCACGAGTTGGCGGCTCACCCCGGCGCGGGCGGCGAGCTCGGACTGGGTGAGGCCGGCGGCCTCGCGGGCGGCACGGAACCGGTCGGCGAGCACGCCAGCAACCTAGCGGATGCGCCAGTTACCTGTCAGCCGATCCCGACATCCGCCCAGAACGCCTCGATGGCCGAGACCGTCGCCTCGAGGCCCTCGAAGTGCGGCAGGCCGAGCGTGGCGGGGATCCGGACGACCCGGCGACGGTCGTCGGCGGCGACGAAGTCGGCCACCCGCTCGAACGTCGAGTAGGAGTCCCGGTCGTGGACGACCAGGACCGGCACGTCGAGCGGGTCGTACAGGTGGGTGGCGGCGTCGGCGGTGAAGAGGGTCCCGTCCAGGAAGGCCGCGGGAGCGAACCGGGCGCCCGGTTGGTGGGCGGTGGCCCACGCATACGCCACGAGACCGTGGTCGACGTCGCCCACGAACGATCTGGACAGGAACCAGCGGATGGACCGCTGGGTGACGAGCAGGTCGTACAGGGCCTGGCCGACGAGCGGCGCCCGCAGCACCGTGCCCACGACCGCCGGCGGGCCACCGTCCTGGCGGCGACCGAGCCCCGTCGGAGAGATCAGCGTCAGGTCGACCACGAGGTCGGGCCGCTCGAGTGCGACCCGGGCGGCGAACTCACAGCCGAGGGACAGCGCCACGACGTGGGCCGGGCCGGTGCCTTCCAGCACGGCGACCAAGGCCTCCGCCATCGCCTCCGGCGTGTACCGGCGGTCGCCCCGCTCCGACGCTCCGAACCCCGGCAGGTCGGGGGCCAGCACCGGTCGCTCCCGGCGCCAGTGCTCGAACAGGGGACGCATCTCATAGGCGGAGGCGGCCGCGTTCACGGAGTGGACCAGCACCACCGGCGTCGCCGGACCCGACCCGGCGCGGTGCACGGCCACGGTGCCGGCCGGCGTGGGAACGGCGAGCTCGTCGTCGGCGGGCACGGGGGCGGGGAGATTCCGGTCGTGGGAGACGACGAACCGGCTCCAGGCCACGATGCCGGCGAGGGGGAGGGCGAGGGTGCGAATGACGGTCCGGATGATCACCAGTCCGCCCTACCCGGCCGAGTCACCAGGAAACCCGGGTTCCCGGCCCTCCACGATGGCCACGACGAGTTCGACCGCCTCCTCCACCGCCGCCGCCGTGCGGGGGGACAGCTCGAAACCCATGCCGAGATTCGACGCCGGGATCGACACGACGATCGCCGCTCGGGGCGGCTCGCCCACGGTCGGCACGAGCGCCAGCAGCGAGGCGG
>JBFLKR010000304.1:0-5351 GCA_040883295.1 Acidimicrobiia bacterium | reverse complement strand
CTCGGCCTGGTAGTTGAGGTTGCCGAACTCGGTCTCGGTCACCCGCGGCATGTGCCGCAGGACCCACTCCCGGAGCTGGTCCTGGGAGGGGTTGGTGACGACGCTGCGGGCGGGCGGGAGGTCGGCGGTCATGACGGTCGGCTCGGGCATGGCCACACGGTACGACGGGTCGGGACCGGTCCGCTTGCTACTGAAGTCACAAGATCGTTGAATCTTTCCGATATCGGCAAGGTGGCGGACCCAATCGTCAGGAAGAACCGGGAGGTTTCACAGTTCGGCCCATCCCGTAGAACTCGGGGTTCGGCACCATCCCGGTGAGGTTCGCCATGCGGTTGGAGAGGGCGAAGAAGGCGGCGATCGCCCCGATGTCCCAGATGTCCTCGTCGTCGAACCCGTGCTCGCGAAGGGCCTCGAAGTCGGCGGGCTGGATCGAGGCCGAGTCCCCGGCCACCTTGCGGGCGAACTCGATCATCGCCCGCTGCCGGGGTGTCAGCGGCGCCTTGTGCCAGTTGGTGGCGAGCTGGTCGGCGATGAGCGGGTCCTTCGAGTAGATCCGCAGGAACGCCCCGTGGCTGACCACGCAGTAGAGGCAGTCGTTCATCGCCGAGGTGGCCACGACGATCATCTCCTTCTCCGCCTTCGACAGGCCGCCCTCGCGCAGCATGAGGGCGTCGTAGTAGTCGAAGAAGGCCCGGAACTCGTCCGGTCGGTGGGCGAAGCCGAGGAAGACGTTGGGGACGAAGCCGGCCTTCTCGGCCACCTCCTCGACACGGGCCCGCACGTCGTCGGGCATCTGGTCGAGCTCGGGGACCGGCCAGCGACTGCCGGTGGCGTGGTCGTGCATACCGATCGAGGCTACGCGGGGCCACGCCGCCGGCCCCACCCGGAATGCCTACGCCCCGGGGAGTGGTTGCATACCGGTGACATGCCCCGCTCCATCCGCCTGACCCTCGCCCTGGTGGCGGTCGCCGTCGCTGCCGCCGCCTGCACACCCGGCGACACCGACGGCGAACCGGACGGCATCGCCGATCTCCCCGAGGCGACGCCCGCCGAGGTCGAGGCCTTCCTCGCCGCCGACCCCCGACCGGCGGTGGTCAATGTCTGGGCGTCGTGGTGTGGGCCGTGCCGGGCCGAGGCCCCGCTCCTCACCGAGGCGCACGCCGAATACGGCGACGTGGTCCACTTCGTCGGCATCGACGTCCAGGACAACCAGGCGTCGGCCAAGTCGTTCATCGAGGAGTTCGAGCTCTACATCGACCACTTCTTCGACCCCGACCGGGCCGTCCCCGCCGCCTGGGGCGGGTTCGGCGTCCCGATCACCTACTTCGTCGCGCCCGACGGGGAGATCCTCGAGATCCACAACGGGATCATCGACGAGCGGAGCCTGGTCCAGGGCATCGAGGACCTCCTGGCGCTCGACGGCTGAGCCGATGGAGTTCACGCTCCTCGGGGCGGCCGCCCTCGGCGTAGGGGCCATGTGGGCGGCCGTCCGTCTCCTCGATCGCGACGGCTCCCTCTCCGATGTCGCCCCCCGGCCGTTCGATGCGCTGTTGGGCGCGGCCATCGCCGGCCTCGTGGTGGGCCGCCTCTGGGCGATGGTCGCCCAGGGCACCAACCCGCTGACGAACCTTCCGGACGTCATCCTCGTGCGGGCCGGCGTCGACACCGTCGGGGCGTCGCTGGCAGCCCTCGCCACGCTGACGTGGACCTATCGGCGCCACCTCCCCCAGGCGCTCGACGCCGTGACGGTGCCGGCGATCGTGGGGCTGGCCGGCTGGCACGCCGGATGCCTGGTCCGAGGTACCTGTGGGGGAACGACCACCGATCTCCCCTGGGCGGTCACCGGTCCCGGCGGGGTCGGTCGCCAACCCGTGGAGGTGTACGCGGCGCTCGGGCTCGTGGTGGTGGCCGCGGTCCTGTGGCGGTGGTGGCGGCGCGGGGCCGCCCCCGGCGCCGTGGCGTCAGCCGGGGTGTTCGGCGTCGCCGTCGTCCGCCTCGCCACCGAGCCGCTCCGCCTCCACCTCGGTGGCGGCCTCGCCGTCCCCTACGCCGTCGCCGCCGGCCTCGGGCTGGTGGGCGCCCTCGTCGCCGAGCTGCGCCAACGGTCCGTCGCCCCGCAAGCCGAGCCCGACCAGGACCGGCACCAGCTGGCTGACGGCGAGGAGCAGCCCGACCGCGACGACGGCGACCACCGCCGGGACCCGTAACCGGTCGAGATCACGGCCGAGGTCGTCGGCCAGGGCCAGGGCGTCGGCCGTGGTCTCGCCGTACTCGTCGAGCAGGATCGAGGCCTCCTCGAGCGAGCGACCGAGCACCGACAGCTCCTCGGCGGTGGCCCGCAACCCCTCGGCGAGGTTCGTCGTCGTGGAGTTCGCCTCCTGGAGCGACGCCGCCTGAGCCCGAAGCTGTTCGGGGATCGGCGCCAGGGCGGTCTCGAGCTCCGCGAGCGCCTCGTCGAGGGGGACCTCCGGCTCGTAGGGGTTCCCGGTGATGAAGCCGAGCGCGCCGAGCGTGGCGTCGATGACCCCGCCCACCTCCACGAGGGCCGGGATCGAGTCGACGGCCGAGTCCACGGCGTCGGCGACGTCGGTGCCGAGGGTGTCGGCGACCTCGTCGACGAGCGGGGCCGCCTCACCGAGGGCGATGCCGGCGGCGAAGACCGCCGTCTGGGCCTCGGTGAGCACCCCGCGGACCCCGTCCACGGCATCCCCGGCTACCGCCACGCCGTCGTCGGCGGCCCGGAGCGCCTCCACCGTGAGGTCGAGGGTGTCGCCGGCAGCGGTCGTCGAGCGGACGGTCACCCAACCCCCGAGGCCCGCCACCGCCACCCCCACGATGGCGGCGACGATGGCCGTCACCAGGATCAGGGTCCCATAGCCGTGCCGCGCCATGACGGGACGCTACGCGGCGGCGGGTAGCGTCCCCGCCCGTGACCGCCGAGCCGACTGCCTGTTACGTCCCCACCGGCGAGGTCGGGCCGCATGGGGGCGATCTCGTCGAGTCGACCCGGCTGTCGGCCGCCGAGTGGTACTCCGACGGCCAGCACGGCGGTGTGGTGTCGGCCCTCATGGCGCGAGCGATCGAGCAGACCCCGTCGCTCACCGACATGGCCATCGCCCGGCTCACGGTCGAGTTGTTCCGGGTCGTGCCCGTGACGACGCTCGAGGTGGTCGTGGAGGTGGTCCGCGAGGGCAAGCGCATCCAGACGACGGAGGTGCGACTGTTCGACGGCGGGACCGAGCTCGCCCGGGCGCTCGGCCAGCGGTTGCGGGTCACCGACCTCGACCTGCCCGAGGCCGCCGGGGAGCCACCCCACTACCCCGACGACGCCAAGCACTTCACGGAGGTCATGCCGTTCCGCTCCGACGGGCCGATCACCTTCGGCCGGCGCGGGGTGGGCATCCAGGAGGTCGAGGGCTCGTTCCGGGCACCCGGCCCGGCGACCACCTGGCTCACGATGCTCGTCCCCCTCGTCGACGGGGAAGAGACGACCGGTACCCAACGGGCGATCGTTCTCGGCGACTTCGTCAACGGGATGTCCCGGGTGGCCCAACCCAACGAATGGGTGTTCATGAACTCGGACCTGTCGGTGAACCTCGCCCGTGAACCGGTCGGCGACTGGGTCGGGGTCGCCGCCGACTCGGTCTGGCAGCGCACCGGGCGGGGGATCGCCACCGGTCGGCTCTACGACCGCGGCGGCGAGGTCGGCCGGGCCACCCAGACGGTCTTCCTGGACCAGGCGGCCCGATGACCCGGGTCACCGTCCTCGGCTCGGGCCAGGACGGCGGCCTCCCCCAACTGGGCTCGGACCACCCCCACGACCGGGCTGCCGCCGAAGGCGTCGTCCCTCCCCGGACCGCCTCCTCGGTGGTCGTCGAGGTCGACGGATTCGCCGTGCTGTGCGACGTCTCCCCGGACGTCCGCCACCAGCTCCACCGGCCGGTCGATGCCATCGCCCTGACCCACGGGCACATGGGCCACTACGCCGGATTGGTGCACTTCGGGACGGAGGCGGCCGCGATCGACGGGCTGGCCGTGATGGCCACCCCGTCGATGCTCGGCTTCCTGCGGGCCAACCAGCCGTGGGCGGCCCTGTTCGACGAGGGTCGTCTCGTCCCGGCCACACTGAAGGGCGTGGACCTGGTGCCGGTCCCCCATCGGGCCGAGTTCACCGACACCGTGGCGATCTCGGTCGGCGGTGTGCTCTACCTGCCCGACATCGACGACTGGACGGCTTGGCCCGACCACCGATCGGTGGTGGCCGACCACGACCTGGCGCTGGTCGATGCCACGTTCTGGTCGGCGGACGAAGTGCCCGGCCGGGACCTGTCGGCGCTCCCCCACCCTCTGGTCCCCGACACGCTCGAGCGGTTCGCCGATGTCGCCGACCGGGTGGTGTTGACCCACCTCAACCACACCAACCCCCTCGTGGATCCTGCGTCGGCGGCGTCGGAGCACGTCCGTTCGCTCGGGTTCCGGGTGGCCGAGGACGGCGCGGTCCACGAGACCTGAACCCAGGGTTCGGTGACGCGCCGGCGCGCCGGGGAACCCTGGGTTCGAGGCCGACCGACGCTCACAACCCAGGGTTGGAACCGAGGGCGGTGATGTGGGGTGGGATGTCGGCGGACTCCCAGCCCTCGGCGGGCACGGGGTCCCCGGCCACCGTCCGGAGCGGGACCTCCCCCACCCACACGTCCCAGTCCTCGTCGTCGTCGCCGGGCGGGCCCGACCGCACCTTGGCCGAGGCCGCCTCGATCGTCATGCGCAGGACCAGGGTCGCCCGGACCTCCTTCTCGGTCATCGGGCGCAGGTGCTCGCGCCGGCCGGGTACGAGGCGATCCGTGATGGCGTCGAGGGCCACCGCCCGCTCGCCGAGATCCTCGATCGGCGCCGGGCGCCCGAAGCACACGACCGAGCGGTAGTTCATCGAGTGGTCGAACGCCGATCGCGCCAACACGAGGCCGTCCAGGATCGTCACCTCGACGCAGGCCTCGGTGGTCCCGTCGAAGTGGCGCAGGAGCCGGGAGGCGGGCGAGCCGTGCAGGAGCAGGGTCCCGTCGTCCCGGGCGAACGTCATCGGGATCACGAAGGGCTGCCCGTCGTCCACGAACCCGACGTGGCAGACGAGGGCCGCGTCGAGGATCGCCTCGACGTGACGGGCATCGGTGGACCCCCGATCGGGCTTGCGCCTGACGACCGCCCGGAGGTCGGTCACCCCGTCGCCTCGGCGGCGATCGAGCGGACCGTGCCCACCAGCGTCTGGTCGCCGTCCACGGTGAACCCCTCGGCGCCGCCCCGGCCCCACAGCCAGAGGTAGAGCTGGACGGCGGTCGCAGCGATGACGACCGAGG
>JBFLKR010000303.1:0-7111 GCA_040883295.1 Acidimicrobiia bacterium | reverse complement strand
TCACCAGCCCGACGTTCGTCCTCATGCGCCGTCACGAGTCGGGCTTCCTGCCGCTGGTCCACGTCGACGCCTACCGACTCGGGTCGATGGGGGAGTTCGAGGACATCGGCGCCCTCGAGGAGGCCGCCGACGGAGCCCTGGCGATCGAGTGGGGCGATGCGATCTCCGCCGCCCTGCCCGAGGACCGGCTCGACATCCGGTTCGAGCATCGGGGCGACGACGAGCGCGACATCACCCTGACCGTCCGGGGGTCGTGGGTCGACCGAGACCTCCCGGAGCCGGGCTCGTGAAACTGGTCGCCATCGAATCGGCCACCGCCGCCACCTCGGTGGCGCTCGGCGACGGGCAGTCGCTGGTGGCCGCCGCCTCGCGGGTCGACCGCCGCGGGCACGCCGAGTTCCTCGCCGCCGCGCTCGACTTCTGCCTCGACCAGGCCGGGTGGTCGCCCTCGGAGCTGGATGGCGTCGTCGTCGACGTCGGCCCCGGCCTCTACACCGGCATCAGGGTGGGCCTCGCCACCGCCCAGGGTCTCGCCGCCGCGCTCGGCATCCCGATCGTGCCGGCCACCTCCCTCGATGCCATTGCCCTGCGGGCGGCCACCGGCCGACGGCACATCCATGCGGTCGTCGACGTGCGTCGCGGCGAGGTCGCCGCGGCCTCCTACCGGCCGGTGCCGGGCGGGGTGGTCCGTGACGACCTGCCATCGCTGACGTCGATCGAGGAGTTGCGGGCGTCCCTCCAGTCGGACCCCGACGACGTGTTGTTGGTCGGGGACCGGCCGGTCCTCGGCGAGGGATTCCTCAATGGGCTCCACCGGGTGAAGGTGGGGCGGCCTCGGTACCCGGCTGCCGAGGCACTGCTGGAGTTGGCCGCCGGCCGGCTCGCCCAGGACGACGTGCCGCACCCCGACGAGATCCGACCGATGTACCTGCGGGACGCCAACGTCACGATCTCCTCGGTGCATCGGGACCCCACCGGCCCGTGGGGGGACGTCGCATGACCATCCGACCGTTCCTCCAGGCCGACGTGCCTGCCGTGCTGGCGATCGAGGAGGCGACCTACGCCCGCCCCTGGTCGGAGCAGATCTTCCGCGACGAGCTCCGCCAACCGGGCCGCACCTACCTGGTCGCCGAACTCGACGGGCGCATCGTGGGCTATGGCGGGGTGCTGCTCCTCGGCGAGGACGCCCACATCACGACGGTGGCGGTCGACGAGTCGTTCCGGGGCAACCGGATCGGGACCCGGCTCATGCTGCGGCTGGTCGAGGGCGCTCTCCGCCACCACGCCCGGCACCTCACCCTCGAGGTCCGGTTCTCCAACAGTGCCGCCCAAAGCCTCTACACCCGGTTCGGGATGGCGCCCGTCGGGGTCCGCAAGAACTACTACCTCGACGAGGACGCCCTGATCATGTGGGTCCACGACATCGACGCCGTCGAGTACCAGGCTCGACTCGACGACATTCGAGCCGAGCTGGGCGAGCCGGTATGAGCGCCGGTCCCACGGTCCTCGGCTTCGAGACCTCCTGTGACGAGACGGGCGTGGCCGTCGTTCGCGGGACCGAGTTGCTGAGCAACGTCGTCGGTTCCCAGGTGGATCTGCATGCCCGCTTCGGTGGGGTGGTACCGGAGGTGGCCAGCCGCGCCCATGTCGAGGCGATCCGCTCGCTGACCCACCGGGCGCTCGCCGAGGCCGGCGTCCATCCCGACGACCTCGACGGGATCGCCGCCACCCAGGGCCCGGGCCTCGTCGGCCCGCTCCTCGTCGGCTTCTCGTTCGCCAAGGCCATGGCATGGGCCCGCCAGCTCCCGTTCGTGGGCGTCGACCACATGGAGGGCCACCTGATGGCCCCCGTGCTGGAGTTCGACGGGTTCGAGCCGCCGGCGGTGGTGCTGCTGGCATCCGGTGGTCACAGCCAACTGGTGCACGTGCGGGGCTGGGGCGACTACGAGGTGCTCGGCCAGACGATCGACGACGCCGCCGGCGAGGCGTTCGACAAGCTGGCCCGTTTCTTCGGACTCGGGTTCCCCGGCGGTCCCGCCATCGACCGGGTGTCCGCCGACGGCGACCCCGACGCCATCCGCTTCCCCCGTCCCCTCGGCGACCGTCCGTTCGACTTCTCCTTCTCGGGGCTCAAGACGTCGGTGGTCACCCACGTCCAGCGCGCCCGCGACGCGGGCACCCTTCCCGCCCTCGCCGACGTCGCCGCCTCGGCCCAGGAAGCGATCGTCGACTCGCTCATCGACAAGACCCTCAACGCGGTCGAGGCAACCGGGGTGGACCGCATCGGTGGCGGGGGTGGGGTGCTCGCCAACCGCCGGCTGCGGGAGAAGCTGACCGCCGAGGCGGAGCGACGTGGCATCGGCCTGTTCATCCCCGCCATCGACCTGTGTACCGACAACGGCGCCATGATCGGCGCCGCCGGCGCCCGGCTGCTCGCCGACGGCCAGTACACGGCATGGGGAGCGGGCGTCGATCCGGGGATGCGCCTGGGCTGACAGAGCCCACTCCCATGGCCAAGTTCCTGCTCGCCGTCGTCGTCATCGGCCTCGTGGGCGTCGTCGGCGGGGGGTGGTACTTCTCGAACGAGCTCATCACGCAGGAACCGGCGACGGTGCCGGCACCGCCGCCGGAGCTCGATGCCCGTCCCATGTCCTTCGTGTCGGACGGGCTCGAGATCCGGGGTTGGTACGTCGAGGGCGGCAACGATTGTGGCCTGCTCTTCCTGCACGGTCGCGGCGGCACCCGCGCCCAGCCGCTGCCGTGGCGGGTCCCCTTCGAGGGCCTCGACTGTCACCACGTCCTCATCGACGCCCGGGCCCACGGCGAGAGTGAGGGCACCTTCCACACCTACGGCGTCCACGAGCGCCACGACGCCGCCGTCGCCCTCGACTGGCTCGCCCGGCGCACCGGGCTGGGCGAGGACAGGCTGGGGGTGGTCGGGGTGTCGTACGGGGCGGCGACCGCCCTCCAGATGCTGCCCGATCACCAGGACCTCGCCTTCGTGCTCGCCGATTCGTCGTTCTCGTCGCTGCGCGAGGTTGCCCGGTTCCAGGCGGTGGAGCAGTTCGACGACTGGGTGCTCACCCTCTTCGAACCCGCCGCGATCATCGCTGGGTTGCGGGCCGGCTTCGACATCGACGATGCCGCCCCCGAGCGCTCGGTGGTCGGCAACGAGGTGCCGGTCCTGGTGGTCCACGACGTCGACGATCCCTACACCCCCTTCGAACAGGCCCGGGCGATCGATGCCGCCGACCCCGACGACCCGCTCGTGCTCGTCCCCTTCGAGGGCGACGCCGACCACCACCAGATGGTGCTCACCCAGACCCAGCGCTACACGCGGGTGGTCGCCGACTTCCTCGCCGAATTCGCCCCGGAGTTCGGCGCCTGAAGGGCCTCGCGCCCCTGACCCCCTCGAAGTTGCCATGAGATCACTCAAGGTTTCTTCGTGCAACGCTCCGGGGTGATTAGCACTCCCACCGGATGAGTGCTAACTTGTTGGCACTCTCGACATGAGAGTGCCAACGGCCCCCACCGGGCCACCGCACCAGCAGGCATCCCAGGAGGGAAGCAATGAACCTCAAGCCTCTCGGCGACCGAGTCGTCGTGAAGCCACTGGATGACGACGAGCAGCGGACGCCGTCCGGCCTCGTCATCCCCGACACCGCCAAGGAGAAGCCGCAGACCGGCGAGGTCGTGGCCGTGGGCCCCGGCGCCCGCGACGAGGACGGCGACCGCATCCCCGTCGACGTGTCCGTCGGCGACATCGTCCTCTACTCGAAGTACGGCGGCACCGAGGTCAAGCACGGCGGCGAGGAGTACCTCGTCGTCTCCGAGCGCGACCTACTCGCCATCGTCGGCTGATCCGATAGGAGCAACACACCAATGGCAGCCAAGGAACTCCGGTTCAACGAAGAGGCCCGCAAGAGCCTCGAGGTGGGCGTCAACAAGCTCGCCGACATCGTCAAGGTGACGCTCGGCCCCAAGGGCCGCAACGTCGTCCTCGAGAAGAAGTGGGGTGCCCCCACCATCACCAACGACGGCGTGACCATCGCCAAGGAAGTGGAGCTCGAGGACCCCTACGAGAACATGGGCGCCCAGCTCGTGAAGGAGGTCGCCACCAAGACGAACGACGTCGCCGGTGACGGCACCACCACGGCCACCGTCCTCGCCCAGGCCATCATCCGCGAAGGGTTGAAGAACCTCGCGGCGGGGGCCAACCCGATGGGCCTCAAGCGGGGCATCGAGACCGCCACCGCCGCCGTCGTCAAGTACATCGGCGAGTACTCGAAGGACATCGAGGAGAGCGAGGAGATCGCGTCGGTCGCCGCCATCTCCGCCGCCGACGCCGAGATCGGCAGGACCATCGCCGAGGCGATGGACAAGGTCGGCAAGGACGGCGTCATCACCGTGGAGGAGGGCCAGACCTTCGGGATCGAGCTCGAGTTCACGGAGGGCATGCAGTTCGACAAGGGCTACATCTCCCCGTACTTCATCACCGACCCCGACACCCAGGAAGCGGTGCTCGACGACCCGTACATCCTCATCGCCAACCAGAAGATCGGCTCGGTCAACGACCTGCTGCCGGTCCTCGAGAAGGTGATGCAGGCGGGCCGGCCGCTCATCGTCGTGTCCGAGGACGTCGAGGGCGAGGCCCTCGCCACGCTCGTGGTGAACAAGATCCGGGGCACCTTCCAGTCGGTCGCCGTCAAGGCCCCCGGCTTCGGTGAGCGCCGCAAGGCCATGCTCCAGGACATCGCCATCCTCACGGGCGCCACCGTCATCTCCGAGGAGGTGGGGCTCAAGCTCGACGGCGTGACCACCGACCTGCTCGGCCGGGCCCGCAAGGTCATCGTCACCAAGGACGCCACCACGATCGTGGACGGCGACGGTGTCGAGTCCGACGTCAAGGCCCGCATCTCCCAGATCGAGCGGGAGATCGAGAACACCGACTCCGACTGGGACCGCGAGAAGCTCCAGGAGCGGCTTGCCAAGCTGTCCGGTGGTGTCGTGGTGATCAAGGTCGGCGCCGCCACCGAGGTGGAGCTGAAGGAGAAGAAGCACCGCATCGAGGACGCCGTCTCGGCCACCCGCGCGTCGGTCGAGGAGGGCATCGTCCCCGGCGGTGGCACCGCCCTGCTCCGGGCCCAGACCGCCGTGGACAAGGTCCGCGGCGGCGACGCCGACGAGAAGGTCGGCCGTGCCATCGTGCGCCGGGCGCTCGAGGAGCCCCTGCGCCAGATCGCGTCCAACGCCGGCTTCGAGCCGGGTGTGGTCGTCGACCAGGTGCGCAACTCCGAGGGCTACGTCGGCTTCAACGCCGCCACCGGTGAGATCGAGGACCTCCTCGCCGCCCACATCCCGGACCCGGCGAAGGTGACCCGCTCGGCGCTGCAGAATGCGGCGTCGGTGTCGGCCCTGCTCCTCACCACCGAGGCGCTCATCGCCGAGAAGCCCCATGACGAGCCGGCGATGCCCGGCGGCGGCCACGACCACGGCATGGACTTCTAGGCCACGCCGCACGTCTGACGCCGAACGGGGGCGGGACCGACTGGTCCCGCCCCCGTCTGCGTCGGGAGTACGCTGCCGCCGGATCGGAGGATCGTGAACGACGAGGACGCCTACAGGCAGTCGGTCAGGGAACTCTCCGATCGCGTCGTCGAGGCCCAGTCGGAGCTGCGTGTCCTCGCCGCGGTCGGTTGGGGGGACGACGTACGGGAGCGCTTCTTCGCCGAGCACGCCCGACGCCAGCCGGCCGTGGATGCCGAGTACTACGCCGCCCGGCCCCTCCCGTTCGACCCCGAGGAGCTCGTCGCCACGTTCCGGTCGATCGAGGCGGATGCCGTCGGCACGCTCGGTCCGTTGTCGCCCGCCGGCTCGCACATCCGCTTCATGTGCGAGCAGTACCGGCTCGTGGTCGACCTGCTCGTGTCCCGCGGCACGCCGTCCTTCGGGAACCTCTCGGCCCTGCTGTACGGCGCCCCCGGCGACGTGCTCTACGCCGGCGGGCCGAGCGTGGCCGACCTGGCCACGACGCTTCGCGAAGCGCTCGAGGCGATCGCCGGTGACATCGTCGGCGTCGACGACCCGGACACGATTCCCGGGGACGAGGCCGCCCGGCTGCTCCAGGAGCGCTTCGACCGGTCGATGGGTCCCGGGATGGTCGATGTGCGCCTCGACGATGGGATCGTCGCCGACGCCGCCGCCGGCTCGACGTACGTGAAGGTGCGCGCCGACGCCATGTTCAGCGAGCGCGACCTCCGCCTGCTCGAGGCGCATGAGGGTTGGGTGCACATCGGCACCTCGATCAACGGCCTCGCCCAGCCCTGGTGCACATTCCTCGGCAAGGCGGCGCCGAGGACCACGGTGACCCAGGAGGGCCTCGCGGTCCTCTGCGAGGTGCTCACCCTTCGGTCCTTCCCCAACCGGCTCGCGAAGCTGCTCCGCCGGGTGGAGGGGATCGCGATGGCCGCCGACGGGGCCACCTTCCTCGACCTGTATCGCTTCTACGTCGACGACGGCACCGACCCGGGCGAGGCGTACACGTCGGCGGCCCGGATCTTCCGCGGGTCGACACCCGATGGCGGGCCCTTCAACAAGGACCTCGGGTACGTCAAGGGGTTCCTGTTGACCTCGGCGTACGTGCGGGCTGCCCTCCGTCTGGGCCAGTTCCATCGGATCCCCCTGCTGTTCTGCGGCAAGGTCGACCTGGCGGACATGGCGACCCTCCACCACCTGGAGGATGAGGGGCTCGTCGAGCCGCCGACGTTCGTACCGCCACCCTTCGACGACCTCCAGGCACTGTCGTCGACGCTTGCCATGCTTCGGGTGGCGACCGGCCTCGATCTCGACCGCATGGAGGCCGACGTCTCGGCGCTGTTCTGACGCGAACGAGGGGCCCCGAGGGGCCCCTCGTTCGGATCGGGTCCGGTGGGGTCAGATGCCCTTGCGGACGAGCATCATGGTGTCGCGAGCAGCCTGGTGGCGGATCTGGCTGTCGACGATCTCTTCGAAGCCCTCCCCTTGCACGCGGAGCTCCTCGTGGAAGCGCCACTCTGACAAGTGGTAGTTGAAGGGACGCTTGAAGGTCATGGCCGGCCTTTCGCGGGTCATC
>JBFLKR010000062.1:0-10376 GCA_040883295.1 Acidimicrobiia bacterium | reverse complement strand
TCGTCCAGGTGCTCGAGGTTGTCCAACACGAGCAGCAGCGGCTGGGCGGCCAGGCGGTCGAAGAGCTGGGTCTGCTCCGGGATCTGTGCGGAGATGTGGATGTCGAAGACGAACCCGAGGCTGTCGCCGAGCGCCTTGACGACATCGCCCGTCGACCGGATGCCGTCGAGTGAGAAGAAGTGGGCCGGCACCCCGGTGCGTTCGGACGCCTGCCGCGCCGCCTCGATCGCCAGGCGGGTCTTGCCGATCCCACCGGGGCCGAGGAGGGTGACGAGGCGCGTGTCCGAGCCGCTCACGAGGTCCACCACCTCCTCGAGCTCGGCCCGGCGCCCGACGAACGACGTCGTCGGGCGCGGCAGACGCGTCTCGAGGGTCGAACTGGTCCGGAGCGGCGGGAAGGCCGCCCGCAGACCGGGCACGGACAGTTGGTGGATCCGTTCAGGTTCTCCCAGCCCGCGCAACAGGTGGTGGCCGAGGTCGACGAGCTCACACCCATCGGGGAGGTCGTGGGCAGCGAGCGCCGAGGCGGTCGCCGACAGCAGGACCTGGCCGCCGTGCGCCGACGCCTCGATCCGGGCCACCCGATTCACGTCCGAGCCGTGGTAATCGCCCTCGGTCGGCTCGATCGTGGCGGTGTGCACCGCCATGCGGACGCCGAGGGTGCCGACCACGTCGGGCCAGGGCGCCGAGGCGATGCCCGCCTGCGCCTGGGCGGCGGCCGCCACCGCGCCCCCGGCCGCGTCGAACGCGGCGAAGATGCCGTCGCCCGTGTGCTTCACCAGGTGGCCGCCGTTGCGGGTGACGGCTTCGCCCACGATGCGATCGTGGATGCCAAGGGCTTCACGGGCCTCGTCGGGGAAGGCATCCCAGATGCGGGTGCTCCCCTCGATGTCGGTGAACAGGAAGGTGACCGTTCCCGATGGCAGTGCGCTCGACATACCTCTCCTCGCCGACGACGACGGTAGCCGCCGGCCTCAGGCCGCAGCCCAGGCCTCGACTCGTTCGGTGAGGATCGGCAGGGTCACCGTCCCGGCCCCGAGCAGCGCCTCGTGGAAGCCCCTGATGTCGAAGCGCTCGCCCATCGACTGCTCGGCCCCTGCCCGCAGCCGATCGATGTGGAGGCGACCGACCATGTAGCCGAGCGCCTGGCCGGGGGCGCCGATGTAGCGATCCACCTCGGCGGCGACCTCCTGGCGGTTCATCGGCGAGTTGGCGACCATGTAGTCGATCGCCCGCCGACGACTCCAGCCGAGGGCGTGCATCCCGGTGTCGACCACGAGCCGGCAGGCCCGCATCGAGTCGGCCTGCAGCATGCCCACTCGGGCCAGGTCACTCGTGTACAGGCCCATCTCGTCGGCGAGTCGCTCCGAGTACAGCCCCCACCCCTCGTTGAAGGCCGCCACGTAGAGGCGTTGCTGCACGTGGTGGAGGGACGCATCCTCGATGGCGAGGGCCAACTGGAAGTGGTGGCCGGGAACCGACTCGTGGTAGGCGATCGCCTCGAGCCCGAAGGTGGTCCACACCGTGGGGTCGGCGACGTTGAAGAAGAACGTGCCGTTGCCGCCGCCTTCGGGCGGGTCCGAGTAGAAGGCGAGTGCGCCGCCGTCGATGGCGACGCCGTCACACGGGGTCGCCGGGGTCCGAGAGAACCACTCCGGGGCCACCGCCTCGGCCCGGGCGAGGGCGGCGAGCGCATCGTCGACGACCTGTTGTCCGTCGGTGTAGTGGAGGGCGGGATCGGTGCGGAGCCGTTCCAGGATCTCGTCGACGTCGATGGTGCCGAGCATCGGCCCGGCGATCTCCCGATACTCGTCGGCAAGACGGTCCACCTGCTCGAGCCCGATCCGATGCACCTCCTCGGCCGACAGGTCCAGGGTGGTGTGGGCCTTCACGAGTGCGTCGTAGGTGACGACGCCATCGGGAAGGTGCAGCAGCCCGGCCTGGTCGTCACCGCGTCCGTTGGGTGCGGCGTGATCGGCCAGCGCCCGTCGGTAGGCGGCCAGGCCGGCGACGAACGGGCCGTCCACGGCCTGCCGAAGGCGTTCGTCCCATCCGTCGAACCCCTCGGTCGGCGCCGGTTGGCCGTACCAGTGCGACGGGTCGGCGATCCGCACCGCCAACGCTGCCGCCAGTCGGTCGGCATGCGAGCTGAGCGGGGTGACGCCACGAGCGCAGGCGTCGGCCATCCGCTCGGCCATGGCGCGGGCGAACGGCTCGAACGCGGCGATCTTGTCGAGGTACCGCTCGCCGTCGGTGGCCGTGACCAGTCGGTAGCGGGGCAGGAAGGGGATCAGGTACCCGAGCAACCCGGTCTCGGGGTTGGGGATGTCGATGTCGTAGCCGAGTCCCTTGAAGCGGTCCACTTCGGCGGTGGCGGCGACGGTGTGGAGGAGGGCACGGTCGGCGTCGTCGGCGCCCTCGGCCATGGCCAGGGCTCTCCGGGCGAAGTCGGCGTAGCGCGCCTCGGTGGCCGCCGCCCCGGCCGGGGTCGGATCGTCCCAGCGCTCGAGGTGGTCGAGGTCACCGGCCCAGAGGTTGTGCCAGACATCGACCTGCTTTCGGAAGGCGACGTACTCGTCGGCGAGCTCATGCGGCGTCATGGGCGAAGGGTACGCCCCGGCGGTCGCAGCGAGCAGGTACCCGCGTAGGCTCGCCCGGGAGTCGGACCGAAGGAGCCCACGGTGTCGGAGACCCTCGAGAACCTGCTGAGCGAGGACCGCACGTTCCCCCCCAGCGACGAGTTCGTAGCCCAAGCCAACGGCCAGCCCGGCATCCACGAAGAAGCAGAGGCCGACTGGCTCGGCTGGTGGGAGCGCAACGCGAAGGAACGCATCACGTGGTTCACGGAACCGACCGTGGTGCTCGACGACTCCAACCCGCCGTTCTTCAAGTGGTTCACCGACGGGGAACTGAACCTGTCCTACAACTGCCTCGACCGCCACGTCGAGTCCGGCGGAGGCGACAAGGTCGCCTACCACTGGGAGGGTGAGCCCGGCGACAAGCGGACGATCACCTACACCGACCTCCACGTCGAGGTCCAGCAGTTCGCCAATGCCCTCAAGGGGCTTGGCGTGGAGCGGGGCGACCGGGTCGCCATCTACATGGGCATGATCCCCGAGCTGCCGATCGCCATGCTCGCGTGCGCCCGCATCGGTGCCGTCCATTCGGTGGTGTTCGGCGGGTTCTCATCCGACTCGCTCGCCGATCGCATCAACGACGCCCAGGCCAAGGCCGTCATCACCCAGGACGGGGCCTGGCGGCGCGGTTCGATCACCGAGCTGAAGGCGAACACGGACGTCGCCCTTGCCAAGACGTCGAGCGTCGAGCACGTGGTCGTGGTGAATCGCACCGACCACGGCGTCGACATGACCGAGGGTCGCGACGTGTGGTGGCACGACCTCATGGCCGACGCGGACCCCGAGTGCCCGCCCGAGGTGATGGGCGCCGAGGACCTGCTCTACATCCTCTACACGTCCGGCACCACCGGCAAGCCCAAGGGCATCGTCCACACCCAGGCCGGCTACCTCACCGGCGTCACCACCACCCACCACTACGTCTTCGACATCAAGCCCGACGACGTCTACTGGTGCGCCGCCGACATCGGCTGGGTCACCGGCCACAGCTACATCGTCTACGGGCCCCTGGCCAACCACACCACCGGTGTGATGTACGAGGGCGCCCCCAACCAGCCGGGCCCCGACCGGCTGTGGCAGATCATCGAGGACTACGGGGTCACGATCTTCTACACCGCCCCGACCGCCATCCGGGCCTTCATGAAGTGGGGCGACGAGCACCCCGCCGGCCACGACCTGTCGTCGCTGCGCCTGCTCGGCACCGTCGGCGAGCCGATCAACCCCGAGGCGTGGATGTGGTACCACGAGCACATCGGCGGCAACTCCTGCCCAATCGTCGACACGTGGTGGCAGACCGAGACCGGCGCCATCATGATCACCCCGCTGCCGGGGGCAGTCGCCACCAAGCCCGGCTCGGCAACGGTGCCATTCCCGGGCATCGAGGCCGACGTGGTCGACGACCGGGGTGAGTCGGTGCCGCTCGGTGGCGGTGGGTTCCTCGCCATCCACCGGCCGTGGCCGTCCATGCTGCGGACCATCTACGGCGACGACAAGCGGTACGTCGACACGTACTGGTCCCGATTCGAGGACATGTACTTCGCCGGCGACGGCGCCAAGCGCGACAAGGACGGCTACTTCTGGCTGCTCGGACGGGTCGATGACATCATGCTGGTGGCCGGCCACAACATCTCGACCACCGAGGTGGAGTCGGCGCTCGTGTCCCACGCCGCGGTCGCCGAGGCCGCCGTCGTGGGTCGCAAGGACGAGGTCACGGGCCAGGCCATCGCCGCCTTCGTCAGCCTCCGCGGCGACCTCGAGGGCACCGACGACCTGCTGGCCGAGCTCCGTGACCACGTGGCGGCGACCCTCGGGCCGATCGCCAAGCCGGCGTCGATCGTGTTCACGCCCGACCTGCCGAAGACCCGGTCGGGGAAGATCATGCGGCGCTTGCTGAAGGACATCTCCGAACACCGCCAACTCGGCGACGTCACCACCCTGGCCAACGCCGACATCGTCTCGGAGATCGCCCACAAGGCCGACCACCGCCCGGAGGAGTGAGGGGCGGTGTCCCGACGTCACACAGGCCGTACCGAGGAGGCATGCGGTGGGACGAGGCAGAGATCGGCGCGAGGAGCGCCGGGACGGAAGACGCGAGGAGCGCCAGGCGTTCGGACGCGGCGGCAGCGCCACCCGGTACCAGATGCGCGAGAAGCTCGTCGACATCGGTGACGACTTCTGGATCGAGGACGAGCACGGCGAACGCGCTTTCAAGGTCGACGGCAAGGCCATTCGGGTCCGCAACACACTGATCCTCGAGGATGCCGGTGGTCGGGAGGTCGCCAAGATCCAGGAGCGCATCGCCCGGGTGCGGGACACGCTCGAGATCGAGGGCCCCGACGGCGACACCATCGCCACCATCCACAAGGCGATGGTCGCGCCGCTCCGCGACCGGTACCGCATCTCGGTGGCCGGCGGCGAGGACCTCGAGGCGCAGGGCAACATCGTCGACCACGAGTACGAGATCACGGCCGACGGGAAGAAGGTCGCCGAGGTGTCGAAACGCTGGTTCCGGGTCCGCGACACCTACGGCGTCGAAGTCGCCCCCGGCCAGGACGACGCCCTGGTCCTCGCCATCACCGTCGGCATCGACCAGCTCTGATCCCGATCGGGTAGCGACGACACGCGCCTACGGTCGCGCCCATGCCCGATCCAGGTGACACCGTGCACGTCCACTACACCGGCCGTCTCGACGACGGCACGGAGTTCGAGTCGTCGCGAGACCGCGACCCGCTCAGCTTCACGCTCGGCGTCGGGCAGGTGATCGCCGGCTTCGACAAGGCCGTCGCGGATCTCGAGGTCGGCGACACCGCCACCGTGCGCCTCGAGCCCGCCGATGCCTACGGCGAGCGCAACGACGACCTGTTGGTCCGGATCGACCGGCCGGCCGAGCCCGCCGACCTCGCAGAGGGCATGCAGGTGCAGCTCTCCAACGGGATGACGGCGATGGTCGCCGAACTGACCGACGAGACCGTGCTGCTCGACGGCAACCACCCGCTCGCCGGGGAGGCCCTCACCTTCGACCTCGAGCTGGTCGAGGTCGGCTGAGGGGGATTCCTGGGAGATCCCTCCGCCGGGGGGGATTCCTCCGAACGCGGTCCGATCACCACCCGTCTACCGTCCCCGGGCCGTGCTCGCCCTGCCCACCACCCATCGCGTCAAGCGGTTCACCCAGCTGATGGTGGGTCTCGTCATCTACGGGTTCGGGATCGGGCTGATGGTGCGCTCGGACCTCGGGCTCAACCCGTGGCAGGTGTTCCACCAGGGCGTCTCGATCCAGACCGGGCTGACCATGGGAACCATCACGATCATGACGGGCGGCCTCGTGCTGGTGGGCTGGATCCCGCTCGGCGAGCGGATCGGCGCCGGGACCGTCCTCAACGTCGCCACGATCGGCCCCACCCTCGACCTCACCCTTTGGTTGGTCGACCAACCCGCGGCCCTGTGGGTCCGAGTCGCGTACCTCGTCGTCGGTACCGTCCTGGTCGGTCTCGCCACCGGTCTCTACGTCGGCGCCGGGCTCGGCCCGGGGCCCCGTGATGGCCTCATGACGGGTCTCGCCCGGAAGGGCTGGTCGATCGGATGGGCGCGCACGGCCATCGAGGTGACGGTGCTCGCCCTCGGCTGGTTGCTCGGCGGCACCGTCGGGCTCGGCACCGTGCTCTTCGCCCTTGCCATCGGGCCACTCACGCAGTTGTTCCTCCCCCGGCTCACGATTCGACCCACGGCGTAGCGTCCGCCCGATGGGCCAACGCACCGTGGTGGCATCCGCCTTCGTGGCGATGGGCGTCGTCTTCGGCGCCGCCTACTCGTTCGGAGCCTTCTTCGACGCGATAGCAGCGGAGCTCGGCGCCGGCTCGGCCCAGACCGCGACGGTGTTCTCGATCATGACGTTCTCGTTCCTCGCCCTGGGAGCGGTCACCGGACGCCTCGCGGACCGGTTCGGGGCTCGTCCCCTCGTGTTCGCCGCCGCCGTGGCACTCGGCGTGGGCCTGTGGGCGACGGCCCAGGTCCAATCGATCGTCGTCGGCTACCTGACGTTCGGGTTCGGAGCCGGGTTGGCCGCCGCGTGCGGGTACATCCCACCGATCGCGGCGGTCGGCCGCAAGGCGACCGAGCGGCAGGCCATCGCCCTCGGCATCGCCATCAGCGGCATCGGCGTGGGCACCCTGGTCGCGACCCCGATGGCCGCCTGGCTGATCGGCGAGTTCGGTTGGCGACGCGCCTACGAGGTGCTTGCCGTGTCGGGGGCGGTGCTGCTGCTCGGTGCCGCGATCGGGGTCGGCCCGAGGGTGGCGGCCCCCATCTCGACGTCGGCCGGACCGCCCTCGAACCTCGTCCGCGACCCTGCCGTGCGCCTACTGGCGATCTCGGGCATCTGCTTCACCCTCGCCCTCTTCGTGCCGTTCGTCTTCGTGCCCCCGCTCGCCGTCGCCGATGGCATCGATCCGGTCGCGGCCTCGTTCCTCGTCGGCCTCCTCGGCGGCGGCAGCGTCCTCGCCCGACTCGGTTCGGGACCAGCGATCGAGCGAGTCGGGTCGCTGCGCACCTATCGGGCCTGCTTCGTCCTCCACGCCCTCGCCTATCCCATCTGGTGGCTCGCGGGCGACTCCTATCCGCTGCTCGTCGTGTTCGTCGTCGTGCTCGGCATCGCCTACGGGGGATTCGTCGCCGTCTCCGCCTCGGTGGTCGCCGACGGGTTCGGGGCAGCCCGGCTCGGGGCGGTCCTCGGCCTCATCTATGCCGGGGCGGCCGTGGGATCCCTGTTCGGACCCCCGGTCGCCGGGGCGGTCCTCGACCGCACCGGCGCCCTCGGCGTGGTGGTCATCGGCTTGTCGGCGTCGGCGGCGTTGGGGGCAGTGCTGCTGTGGCGGGTGCCGATGGACGACCACGGACGCCTGCCCGCTCGCAGCTGACCCTCCCGCCACGTTCTTGTCGGGCTCGGCCGTCACGGAGATGGCCCCGACCGACAGGAACGGGATCGAGCGGGCTCAGGCCTCCGGTGTGGCGGACCCCCGCCCGGCATGCTCACGGTCCAGCATGAGCACCGCAGCCGGGTTGTTGTCGGCGAAGCGCAGCTGGTCGACGATCTCGCCCACCGTCGCCTCCTCCTCGACCTGCTCGGTGAGGAACCACTGCAGAAGGGTGTAGGACGCGGAATCTCCCTCCTCCTGGGCGAGTTCGTACAGGTTGCGGATCGACTCGGTGACCTTCCGCTCGTGGGCGAGGGCGGTCTCGAAGGCCTCGAGGGGACTGCCCGGCAATCCGCCCGGGCCGGGGATCGGGCCCAGCTCGATCGCGTTGCCCCGGTCGAGCACGAAGTCGAAGAACTTGAGCGCGTGGAGGCGCTCCTCTTCGGCCTGGGCCCGCATCCACGATTCGAAGCCGGTGAGGCTGGCGTCCGCGAAGTAGGCCGCCAGCTGCAGGTAGGCGTGGGAGGAGGCAAGCTCGAGGGAGATCTGCTCGGCGTAGGCGTCCGCGAGTCGTTCGCTCATCATGATCGTCATCCGTTCGTCGTCGTCCTCCAAGGATATTGACCGGACGACGCGACGGCGGAGGGCCGCCTACCCTCCCCGCCATGCATCCGACCGCTTCGCTGCTGCGCGACGTACCCGACTTCCCCGAGCCGGGCGTCGTCTTCAAGGACATCACCCCGATGCTCGACGACGCCGAGGCATTCGGCACGGTGGTCCGCGACCTGGCGGCGCCGTTCGCCGACCAGGGCGTGACCCACGTGGTCGGCATCGAGTCGCGCGGGTTCATCATGGGCGCCCCGGTGGCGCTGGCCCTCGGGGCCGGGTTCATCCCGGTCCGCAAGCCCGGCAAGCTGCCCTACACGACGGTCTCGCAGTCGTACGACCTCGAGTACGGGTCGGACACGATCGAGATGCACGTCGACGCCGTCGGACCCGGCGACCGGGTGCTGATCGTCGACGACGTCATCGCCACCGGTGGCACGGCGTCGGCCACCCTGCAACTCGTGCGCGCCCAGGGCGCCGAGGTCGTGGGCATCGCCGCCTACGTGGAGCTGAGCTTCCTGAGCGGACGGGACCACCTCGACGACGTCCCGATCGTGACGCTCGTCCACGTCGACTGATCGGCTCGAGGACGGCATCCGCCGCCACGCGCACTCCGTACGGGAGGAAAGCCCGACGAGGAGTGCAAGGACGGGCCTCCGCGTCACGACCCCCTGAGGAGTGATCGTGTCGTTCGAGAACCTGTTCGACTACACGGCGATCCAGTACGAGATCGTCCTGAGCGTGTTCACACTGACGGCGGCGGTGTTCGCCGCCGTGCTCGTCTACTCACTGTCCACCGCCAACAGCATCGCGCCCCGCTACCGCCTGACGTCGTACCTGACCGGGGTCGTGATGGTCTCGGCCGTCATCGAACTGGGGCTGCTGGCCCTCCGCTGGAGCAGCTCGTTCTCGTGGAACGGCTCGGTGTTCGCCCTCGACGGCGACCTGTTCTCCAACGGGTTCCGGTACATGAACTGGAGCATCGACGTGCCGGTGCTGCTCACCCAGTTGCTGATCGTCGCCGGCATCACCGGTGTCGCCTTCCGCAAGCGGTGGGCGGCGTTCGTGATCGCCGGCCTCGCCATGATCTGGACCGGCTACGTCGGCCAGTTCGACGAGATCGAGGGCGGCACCCAGTTCTGGCTGTGGGGCGCCATCTCGACGGTCTTCTACCTGTGGCTGCTGTGGGTGGCGTGGGAGACGATCCGCGATGCCCGAGCCAAGGCCCCGAACCCGGGCATCAGCCGACTGTTCCAGTTGGTGTGGATCCTGTTCCTGGTCTCATGGACGATCTACCCCGTCGCCTACCTGATGCCCCAGATCCTCGCCACCGCCGAGGGCGTGGTGATCCGGAACCTCATCTACAGCTTCGCCGACATCGCCTCCAAGGCGGTCTACGGCGTGTTGTTGGCGATCATCGCCCAAAAGCTCAGCGCGATCGACGGCTACCAGCCGGCGATCGAGGCCGAGCGGGCCTTCGTCGACGAGCCTGCGTAGCGGCCACGACCGAGACCGACGGAGGGCCCCCGCCGGGGGCCCTCCGGTCGCGTCCGGGGTGGTCAGGCGAGCTCCAACCAGATCAGCCAGCCGGTGTCGCCGGGCACGAGGACGTAGGCGAGCGGCTGCGAGACCCGCTCGGGAACCGTCCGGACCACGGAGCCATCGGCTGCCCGCACCTCGATCTCGGGGATCGACACCACCACCTCGACGACGACGGCGTCATCAGGGCTCGTCGCGGCGATCGACGGCGAGTAGTCGGCGACCGCCGAGGCTTCGGCGCTCTCGACCTCGTACGCCCCCTCCCCCGTCACGACGATGAGGCCGCCGGCCCCGAACGTGTTCGACGTCTCGTAGCTCGTGCGGGCGCCTCCGTCGGGCGCCAGGAACAGGTCGAGCATCTCGGGCTCTGGGTTGGTGGTGTCCAGCAGCCAGGAGAACTCGAGCAGATTGACGATGGCCTCGTCCGGGGGTCCGGAGAAGTCGAGCAGTCCGGAGTCGATGGCATCTTCGATCGCGGCTTCGAGGTCCGGGTCGCCCACCTCGGCGGCGGCAGCCCGGGCCCGCTCGGCGAGCAGGTCGGGGTCACCCCCGAGGTCGGGAGCGGTGGCTGGTGCCTCCGACTGGTCGGAGGCCCAACTCGCCACCACGGCGTCGACGTCGGCTCGGAACTCGTCGGTCCAGGTCGAGTCGCCGGCGGCGATCACGAAGGGCGAACCGTCGACATCCT
>JBFLKR010000302.1:0-15226 GCA_040883295.1 Acidimicrobiia bacterium | reverse complement strand
TCGAGGAGGGTGGCGTGCATGGCGGCGAGCCTAGGGCCGGCGCTCAGGCGGGCAGCAACCGCCAGACGGCGGCGAAATGGAGCGACGAGGCGGTCACGACGAGGACGTGGAACAACTCGTGGGCCGAGAAGACCCGCGGGAAGAGCCGCGGTCGCTGGGTCGCGTAGAACACGACCCCGATCGTGTAGGCGAGGCCCCCGGCGATGATCGGCCAGGCCTCGGCCCAGGAGAACCGTTCGAGGAGGGCGGGGAACCACACCACCGCCGACCAGCCCATGATCAGCTGCAGCGTGACAGAGAGCCAGGTGAGCGGCGAGCGCAGGGTGAGCTTGAGGGTGATGCCGACCAGCGCGATCCCCCATACCACCCCGAGGGCGCCTACCAGGGGCCACCCGGACAGGCCGGCGATGGCCAAGGGGGTCGTCGTCCCCGCCACCAGCAGGAAGATCATCGAGTGGTCGACCCGCTGCATCCAGCGCCACACGGTGGGCCGCCAGTCGATCGAGTGGAACAGGGCCGAGACCGTGTACATGGCGACGAGCGAGACGCCGAACACGATCGCCGCCACCATCCGGCTGCCGTCCCCCCAGACCCGGGCGACCAGCAGGCCGAGGCCCACGGCCGACACGACCGCGGCACCCCCATGGAGGAAGCCGCGAACGGGGTTCTGCATCCTGCCGAGGGTCAGGCGTTCGACGTCCACGACACCCAGCGTAGGGCACGGTCGACCATCCGGGTACCGTCGCCGACATGCCCGAACCAAAGGAGACCCTCCATCGATACCTGCAGGTTGCCCGCGAAGCGCTGATCTGGAAGCTCGCCGGCTTGTCCGAGTACGACCTGCGACGCCCGATGACGCCGACTGCCACCAACCTTCTGGGCCTCGTCAAACACACGGCGAGCGTCGAGGCCGGGTACCTCGGCGACTGCTTCGGGCGGCCGTCCCCCGAGCGGTTCCCATGGTTCGAAGACGACGCCGAACCGAACGACGACATGTGGGCCCGTCCGGAGGAGTCCTCCGACGCGATCATCGACCTCTACCACCGGGTCTGGGCGCACTCCGACGCCACCATCGAGGCGCTGCCCCTCGATGCCACGGGACACGTCCCGTGGTGGGGCGAGCGCGGCGACGTCACCCTCCACCAGATCCTCGTCCACGTGGCCACCGAGACCCACCGACACGCCGGCCACGCCGACATCGTGCGCGAACTGATCGACGGGGCCGTGGGCCTGCGGGACGGCAACGAGAACCTTCCCGACGTCGACAAGGCGTGGTGGACGGCCTACCGAGACCGGGTGGAGGCCGCCGCCGAGCAGGCGGCCGAGCGGATGGGATCCGCCGAGGGGCGTTGACGACGAGGCGGAAGGGGGCCGCACGGACGCCCGGCGCGATCACGGTTCCGTGGTTCCGCGGTCCCGTGGTTCGGGTCGGCGGCCGCAGGCCGCCGCTAGTGCCGGAAGTGGCGTCTGCCCGTGAACACCAGCGCGATGCCGGCCTCGTCGGCTGCGGCGATGACCTCTTCGTCCCGCACCGAGCCGCCGGGTTCGATCACGGCCGTGACCCCCACCTCGGCGAGGGCGTCGATGCCATCTCGGAACGGGAAGAAGGCATCCGAGGCGGCCACTCCGCCGACCGCTCGCTCCCCCGCCCGGGCGACCGCCCGTTCCGAGGCGCCGACCCGGCTCTGGTCGCCCGCCCCGACCCCGACGGCCGCCCGATCCTTGGCGATCACGATGGCGTTCGACTTGGTGTGGGCGCACACCACCCACGCAAACCGCAGGTCGGCCCACTCGGCCTCGGTCGGCTGACGGGCGCTGACGACCTGCCAGTCACCGTCGGTCTCCACCCGATCCCGGGTCTGGACCACGAACCCGCCGTCCACCCGGCGGAGGTCCGGGTCGTCGGGATCGGGGGCCGGGGCCTCCAACACCCGCAGGTTCCGCTTGGCGGCGAGCGCGCCGACGTCGGCCACCTCGGGGGCGACGACGACCTCGACGAAGCCGGCCTCCGCGATCCGGCCGGCCGTCCCGGCGTCGAGAGGACGATTGAGGGCGACGATCCCACCG
The DNA here is from genome assembly GCA_040883295.1 of Acidimicrobiia bacterium. GTDB lineage: Bacteria > Actinomycetota > Acidimicrobiia > Spongiisociales > JAENVV01 > JAHEFX01. Next base: position 13,159 of record JBFLKR010000302.1, on the reverse strand, counting down.
AAGGCCGAGAGCGGGTCACAGTCCCAGGCGGCGCTGAAGGCGTGGGCGATGGAGTCGGCCACCGCCAGCCCGCACGGGTTGGCGTGCTTGATGATCGCGGCGGCCGGTTCGTCGAAGTCGTGGACGAGCCGCCAGGCCGCCTCGGCGTCGAGGTGGTTGTTGAAGCTCATGGCTTTGCCCTGCAGCTGACGGGCAGACGCCCACCATCCGGCCCGGCCGACCTCGCGGTAGATCGCAGCGGGCTGGTGGGGATTCTCGCCGTAGCGCAGCTCGTCGTGGCGCTCGAGGGCCAGCACCCGGCGGGCGGCGTCCTCGCCCTCGAGCCACCTGACGATGGCGGCGTCGTAGGCAGCGGTGTGGAAGAAGGCCTCCCGGGCGAGGTCGCGCCGCAACTCGTCGTCGAGGCCGCCGGCCTCCACCGCCGTCGCCACCGCCTCGTATCGACTCGGCGAGGTGACGACCCCGACCCACGCATGGTTCTTCGCCGCCGCCCGGACCATCGTGGGACCACCGATGTCGATCTGTTCGATGGCCTCGGCGTCGGTCACGTCTGGATTGGCGACGGTCTCGACGAACGGATAGAGGTTGACGACGACCAGCTCGACCGGGTCGATGCCCCGGGCGGCGAGGTCGGCCAGATGCCGTTCGTCACCGAGGTCGGCGAGGATCCCGCCGTGGACGGTGGGGTGCAGGGTCTTCACCCGACCACCGAGCATCTCGGGCGCGCCGGTCAGTTCGCCCACCTCGGTCACCTCGAGGCCGGCGTCTGCCAGGGCGGCGGCGGTGCCCCCCGAGGAGATCAGCCGGACACCGGCGGCGGCCAACCGGGTGGCGAACGGGACGAGGCCGGTCTTGTCGGACACCGACAAGAGGGCGGTGCGAACCGGGTGGCGGCTCATGCGAGGTCCTTCCTGGTGACGTGGCGGCCGTCGACGACGACCCGTCCTGCGGCGACGTCGGCGACGACGTCGGGGTAGAGCTCGTGCTCCACGGCCTGGATACGGGCATGGAGGGAGTCCCGGTCGTCATCGGGACGCACCTCGACGGCCCGTTGGGCGATGATCGGGCCGTGGTCGACCTCCTCGTCGACCACGTGGACGGTGACACCGGCCAGTTTGACGCCGTGGGCGAGGGCGTCCTCGACGGCATGGGCACCGGGGAACGCCGGCAACAGCGACGGGTGGATGTTGAGGATCCGGCCGGGGAACCGGCGCACGGCCTCGGGGGCGAGGATCCGCATGAAGCCCGCCAGCACCACCAACTCGGCTCCGGCGGCGTCGATCGCATCGCAGACGGCGGTCGTGAAGGCCGCCCGGTCGGCGTGGTCGGCCCAGGCGACGACGGCGGTGGGGACACCGGCTGCGCTCGCCCGCTCCAACCCCCGGACGCCCGGGCGGTCCGAGAGGACCAACACGATCTCGGCCCCGAAGCCCGGGTCGGACGCAGACCGGTCGAGCAGGGACTGGAGGTTCGAGCCAGAGCCGGAGACGAGGACGGCGGTCCGCATGCGGAGCGGCAGCCTAGGGCGCCGCACGGCAGCGCCACTACTCGGCACCCGGTACTCGGTACTGGCAGCCTCCGGCTGCCGTAGGCTCGGTCCCATGGACCTCGTCGCGCTGGCAAAGGTCGTGCTCCACGACCACCTCGACGGGGGGCTCCGGCCGGCCACGATCATCGAGCTCGCCGCCGACGCCGGCTACGACGGCCTGCCGACCACCGATCCCGAGGCATTGGCCGACTGGTTCGACCAGGGGACGTCGGCGTCGCTCGAGCGGTACCTGGCCGCCTTCGACCACACCGTCGCCGTGATGCAGCGTCCCGAGCACATCGAACGGGTCGCCTACGAATCGCTCGTCGATGCCGCCGCCGACGGGGTCGTCCACCTCGAGTGCCGGTTCGCCCCCTCACTCCTCACGAAGGGCGGCTTGTCGCGCCTCGAGGCGATCGAGGCCGCCTCGGCGGGGTTCCGGCGGGCGGCGGCCGAGACGGGGGCGGGCTGGGGGATCATCGTCGACGCCATGCGCCAGGACACCGACTCCGAGGCCGTCGCCGAGGTGGCGGTGGCGGCCCGCGACCTCGGCGTGGTCGGCTTCGACCTGGCCGGACCGGAGGCGGGACATCCTGCGTCCGACCACCGCGCGGCCTGCGAACGCGCTCTCGAGGCGGGGCTCGGGTTGACGATCCACGCCGGGGAGGGAGCAGGACCCGAGTCGGTCGCCGATGCCGTGGCCGTCGGGGCCGAGCGCATCGGCCACGGGTTCCGGCTCATCGAGGACTGCCGGGTCGTCGGCGGCCGCATCGTGGAGTTGGGGCCCATCGCCCGTACCGTCCACGAGCGCCGGATTCCCCTCGAGCTCTGCCCCTGGTCGAACACCCACACCGGTGATTTCGACATGGCCGACCACCCCGCCGAGGCGTTGCGGGCGGCCGGGTTCGTGGTGACCCTCAGCCCGGACAACCGCCTCATGAGCCGCACCTCGGCCTCCGCCGAGTACCGAGCGATGGTCGACACGTTCGGCTGGGACGCTCGCACGGTCGCCGTCGTCGCCCGGGCGGCCGCCGAGGCCGCCTTCGTCTCCGACGAGCGACGACGGCACCTGCTCGGTCTGGTCGACGACTGGGGCTGATCGGTTCGGCACGGCCGCCACGTGGGCGTCCAGCGACGCGCCCCGATCAGGCCGACGATCAGACGTCGAGGCTACGATCCCGACATCGACGGCGGGCCCTCCTCGATCGCCGAGGCATGCGCCCCGAACCCCGGAGGTGCGACGTGGACCCGACCCCCCGCAACATCGTCTTCATCCTCACCGACCAGGAGCGATACCTCGCCCGACGCCCTGAGGGACTGGAGACGCCTGGCCGGGAATGGCTCGAGGAACGCGGCGTCACCTTCACGAAGCACTACATCGCCTCGACCTACTGCACGTCGTCGCGGTCGGTCATCTACACCGGTCGACACATGCCGATCACCCGCATGTTCGACAATGCCAACTTCGCCTTCGTGGGTTCCATGAACCCGCGCATCCCGACGATCGGATCGATGCTCCGCGAGGTCGGGTACTACACGGCCTACAAGGGCAAGTGGCATCTGGCGGCCGAGTTGGAGCCCGAGGAGGGCCGTGACCACAACTACGCCGCGGACATGGAGCCATACGGGTTCTCCGACTGGAACCCCACCGGCGACGTGATCGGGGACCCGCTGGACGGCTTCCACCACGACAACGGGACGATGGTCGCCGCGATCGAGTGGTTGCGCACGAAGGGCCTCCGACTCCGGGACGAGGGCACCCCCTGGTTCCTCTCGATCGACCTCGTGAACCCCCACGACATCATGTACTTCAACACGGATCTCCCGGGCGAACGCATCCAGGACCCCGGGGACCTGCTCTTCCCGACGAGCCGGGCGCCCGAGACGCCGACCTACGACCGGTCCTACGCCGGCGTGGTCCCCGGCACCTTCGCCCAGCCGCTCGACGACGAGGGCCGACCCGCCGCCCACGCCGAGTTCGAGGCGGCGATGGCCATCGGCCTCGGGCGGATCCCGGCCGAGGCCGACCGATGGCAGCGGTTCAACGACTACTACTTCAACTGCATCAGGGAGGTCGATCGCAAGATCGAGCGCGTCATCCGCGAGCTCGACGACCTCGGCCTCCTCGACGACACCGTCATCGTCTTCTCGTCGGACCATGGGGAGATGGGCGGCGCCCACGGGATGCGCGGCAAGGGCGGCAACGCCTACGAGGAGAGCATCCACGTCCCCCTCGTGATCGTGGCTCCCGACGGCCCGGCCGGCGTCCGCTGCGACGCGGTCACCTCCCACGTCGACCTCGCGCCCACATTCCTCAACATCGGCCGACCCGCCGGGCGTGCCGCCGAGGCCCTGACCGACGGCCTGCCGGGCCGAGACCTGACCCCGCTCGTGTACGCCCCGACCGAGCACGCCGCAGGACGCGACGCCGCCCTGTTCACGTACTCAGGGGTCATGACCCTCGATGCGGTGTTCATCGAACGACTCGCCGAGGTGATGGCGAGGGGCGGGGAGCCATCGGAGCTCCGGGCTGCGGGGATCCGGCCGGACTTCGGAAAGCGCGGCTTCCAGCGGACGGTGATCGACGGTCGATACAAGTTCAGCCGGTATTTCGCGCCGGCGCGGCACCACATGCCGGATGGCATCGACCAGCTCCGGGCGATCAACGACATCGAGCTCTTCGACCTCGTCGAGGATCCCCACGAGATGACGAATCTGGCCGCCTTGGGCTCCGACCACGACGACCTGATCGCGCGACTGAACCACCGGCTCAACACGCTGCTCCGGGAGGAGATCGGTGCACCGGACGATGGCCGCTACCTACCCGACATCCCAGGGATGAACTGGGTCATCACCGAGTTCTCGACCATCTGAGCGGCTCGCCTCGAGCCGCCGTCATCCCGCGAAATCTCGGGCTATTCGGATTGATTCCAGAAAGTTTCCGGAGTGGCCTACCCTGCCGCGGGTGCGAGTGGTGATCGTCTTGGTGGCGCTCGTCACGGTGGGGGCCGTCCACAGCGTGTTCGACTCATCCGCCGACGAGTTCGGACCCGGCGCGTGGGCGCGTCTGGGAGCCGTCGCCGCTGCCTCCGAGACGTCCCCCGACGAGGCCTCCCCCGGTCTCGCCATGGACGAGGTCGACTCGAGTGCCGTCGACACCGCACCCACCACCCCCACCTCGACCGCTCCCGCACCCAGCTCCACCGCTCCCCCGCCCTCCACCGACACGTCGTCCACCTCGTCGACGACGCCGCCGACCACCGTGCCCACAGGCGATCCCGCCCGGGGGTGCGCCATCCCCGGTCCCCACGCCCCGACCGGCCGCCTCGCCAACGTGGAGGTCGGGGTGCCGGAGCCGAGCGGTGACGCGATCGCCGTCGAGATCGAGTTGGAAGGGGGCTTGGCGGTGGATGGCCACTGTGTCGCCGACCTCGTCATCTCCACCCTGTCCGACGAGCGAGGCTGGGGGGGAGACGGTCGCTCGTTCGAAATGGTCGACGAGGGCGCCCGCATCACCGTCACCCTGGCGTCGCCCGAGACCGTCGATCGACTCTGCGCCCCCCTCGAAACCGCCGGATTCGCCTCCTGCTGGAACGGATCTCGAGCGATGCTCAACCTCGATCGCTGGCAGACCGGCACGGACGAGATCACCGACACGGACCTGTACCGGACCTACCTCATCAACCACCAGGTGGGCCGGGCCCTCGGCTACGACGTCCGCGAATGTCGGGCCGAGGGGGAGCCGGCACCGGTCATGGCCGGACAGACCTTCGGCCTCGACGGCTGCACGGCCAACCCCTGGCCACTCGACTGGGAGCGCTAGCGGACTTCGCCCGCCGTACCGAGCTGCCCCGAAGGGGCCGCTAGGCCACCGACACCTCGAGGGGCAGGTTCCGACGAGGTTTGGGGATCGGCACCGTCTGGAACTCCACCCGGGTGCCCCGCCCCGGCGAGAACCGGTAGCGGGGCAGGACCTGGGTGAGGATCGCCTTCGCCATGAGCTGGGCGAAGTGGTTTCCCAGACAGGTGTGGGCCCCGCCGGCGAAGGGCACGTACACGTGGGAGTGCTGTTTGTGCTCGGCCCGTTCGTCGGAGAACCGCTCGGGGTCGAAGTCGTGGGGGTTGGTCCACCACTCGGGGTCGCGGTGGATGAGCATCGAGGCAACCGTGATCCCGGCGTCCGCCGGCACCCGCCAGCCGTCGACCTCGGTGTCGGCGACCGCCACCCGGGGGCTGAAGGGCACCGGCGGCACCAGTCGATTGGCCTCCTTGAAGACCCAATCGACCTGGGTGAGCCGCTTGGACCCCTCGAACGAGAGCGCCGCCTCGTCGAGGTCGCATACCTCGTCGCGCAGTCGGTCCTGCCAGGCCGGCTGGCGCGCCATCTCCCACATCATCACCGACAGGGTCGACGTGGTCGTGTCGTGGGCGGCGAGCAGCAGGAAGATCATGTGGTCGACGATCTCGTCGTCGGTGAGGGTGTTGCCGACCTCATCGGTGGCGTGGCAGAGCCGGCTGAAGAGGTCCTGTCGCTCGGGGGCGGCGCGAAGGGCGGGAACCCGGGAGCCGAAGTACTCGACGAGTTGACGGCGGCCCTCGAGCCCCCGGTGGTAGGTCGTGCCGGGCCAGTCCTTGCGGACCGGCGTGATGGCGGCGGTGACGGCATCCATGAACGCCTGGTTGAGGGCATCGGCCTCGTCCCCGAGCGGGGCCCCGATGAACGCCTCGGCGGCGATGTCGAGCGCCAGCGCCTTGACCGAGCGGTAGAAGTCCATCGTTCCGAGCTCTCCCCACTCGGCCACCCGACGCTCGATCACCGGGTTCATGAGGTCCATGTAGCCGATGAGGGCATCCTTGCGAAACGCCGCCTGCATGATGCGCCGATGGAACCGGTGGTCGTCCCAGTCCCGGAGCATGAGCCCGCGCCGGAACAGGACGCCGATGGTCGGCTTCCAGCCCAGCTCGGACGAGAAGACCTGGTCCCGATCCAAGAAGACGGTCCTGGCCGCGTCGGGGGTGGCGAAGACGATCCCGGGATCGCCGAGGACCTTGACCTTGAACACACGCCCGTGACGGGACCGCAGCTCGAGCATGAGCCGCTGGGCGTCGCGGACGAAGGCGAGCGTGTGACCGACCCCCGGGACGCCGAGGTCCCCGGGGACGTGCGGGAACGGGTCCGTAGCCATGGGGGAAAGTTAGCCGCTGAAGTTGAGCGGTTGCTCAAAAGACCCGGACCACGGAACCGCGCAATCACGGAACTCCGGAGTTGCCGGGGTTCGATGCGGTCGGTCCCGTGTGGTGGGCATGGCTCGCGGTCCGGCCAGGCGTCTCTCCCCGAGCGATCGCCCCGTCGCCAGTTCCGCGGTTCCGTGGTTGGAGTCCGTCCCGCAGGGACGGCTCACACCCGACCCGTGGCTCCCGCCACCACCAGCCAGATACCGACGCCGGCCATGAGGATCGCCGAGGCGACGACCGTGCGGCGCATCCAGCGAGCACTCAGCATGGTGCCGGCGAGACCCACGCCGATGGCGAAGGCCAGCTTGACGCCGACCAGGCCGGCGTAGAACACGACCAGCCAGCCGACGCCGGCCGCCGCCCCATTGCCGAAGGCGGCCGAGAGGAGCGGGGCGCCCGCCCCGAGCCAGAAGATCCACGGGTTCGGGTTCAGGAGGTTGGTGGCGGCTCCCCGGAGGTAATCGGCCGTCGGTGCCGGGGCCGCACGGGACGGCCCCGGGCGGAGCGACCACGCCGCCATCCCCACGAGCGCCACCCCGCCGACGACCGCCAGGACCCGGGCGAACCAGTCGGGCATCGTCGCCGCCAACAGCAACGAAGCCGCGACAGGCAGCAGATCCGACAGGAGTGGCGCCATGGCCACCCGGGACGCGGCCCGGGGACCTCGCTCGAGGGCCGTCGCCAGGATCAGTGAGTGGAGCGGACCAGGACTGAGCCCCCCGGCCACGCCGAGGGCGAGCGCGGCGAGCATCCCGTTCCCCGGCCGCTCAGGTGATCCCGGCCCGAGCGAGGGCATCGAGCATCGCCGAGCCCATGTCGGTGGGGGTGGGGGCGATCACGACCCCGGCGGCCTCGAGGGCGGCGATCTTGTCCGCGGCGGTGCCCTTCCCACCGGAGATGATCGCCCCGGCATGGCCCATCCGCTTCCCGGGAGGCGCGGTCGTCCCGGCAATGAAGCTGGCGACCGGCTTGGTCATGTGCTCGGTGATCCACTCGGCGGCCTCCTCCTCGGCCGAGCCGCCGATCTCGCCGATCATGATGACCCCCTCGGTGGCCGGGTCCTCGTTGAAGAGCGACAGGCAGTCGATGAAGTTGGTGCCGTTGACGGGGTCGCCGCCGATCCCGATGGCCGTCGTCTGGCCGAGCCCGTTCCGGGTGAGTTGGTGGACCGCCTCGTAGGTCAGGGTCCCCGAGCGGCTCACCACGCCGATGCGCCCCGGCTCGTGGATGTAGCCGGGCATGATCCCGATCCGGCACTCCCGGGGGGTGATCACGCCGGGGCAGTTGGGCCCGACCAGGCGCACCGGCTTGTCGGCGAGGTAGCGCTTGGCCACCACCATGTCGTTGACGGGGATGCCCTCGGTGATGCACACGATGAGCTCGATGCCGGCCTCGGCCGCCTCCATGATGGCGTCGGCGGCAAACGGTGGCGGGACGAACACGACGCTGGCGTTGGCGCCCGTCGCCTCCCTGGCCTCGGCCACGGTGCCGAACACCGGGACCTCGACGTCGTAGGTGTCGGGCCGGCCGGGCACGCCCGAGTGGTCGGTCTCGCCCGAGAAGGACAGCGTGGTGCCGGCCCGCGACGGGTGGACCCCGCCCACGACGTTCGTCCCGTAGGCGATCGACTTGTCGGCATGGAACCGGCCGGTGTTGCCCATCCCCTGGACGAGCAGGCGGGTGGTGCGGTCGACGAGGACGCTCATCGGGTCAACTCCACGATCTTCTGGGCGCCGTCCTTCATGTCCGACGCGCTGACGAGGTTCAGTCCGGACTCGTCGAGGATCTGCTTGCCGAGCTCGACGTTGGTCCCTTCGAGGCGGACCACGAGCGGGACGGAGAGCCCCACCTCCTTGACGGCCTGGACCACGCCGGTGGCGATCGTGTCGCACCGCATGATCCCGCCGAAGATGTTCACGAAGATGCCCTTCACCTTCGGGTCGCGGGTGATGATCTTGAAGGCGGCGGTGACCTTCTCGGCGGTCGCGCCACCCCCCACGTCGAGGAAGTTCGCCGGTTCCCCGCCCACGAACTTGATGACGTCCATCGTCGCCATGGCGAGACCGGCACCGTTGACCATGCAGCCGATGTCGCCGTCGAGGGAGATGAAGGAGAGGTCGTGCTCGGACGCCTCCAGTTCGGCCGGGTCCTCCTCCGACTCGTCCCGCATCGCCACGACGTCCGGATGGCGGTAGAGGGCGTTGGCATCGAAGCCCATCTTCATGTCGAGGGCCATCACGTCGCCGCCGGTGGTGACCACGAGCGGGTTGATCTCGATGAGGTCCGTGTCGAGCTCGACCGCCGCGGTGGTCAGGGCGGTCATGAACTCGACGGCATTCGTGGCGGCGTCGCCCTCGAGGCCGAGCCCGGCGGCGAGCCGGGCGGCCTGGAACCCGAGCAGGCCGACGGCCGGGTCGATGACCTCGCGGAGGATCTTCTCGGGGGTCTCGGCGGCCACCTCCTCGATCTCGGTCCCACCCTCGGTCGAGGCCATCACGACGTGGCGGGAGACCGACCGATCCAAGAGCACGGACAGGTACAGCTCACGATCGATGTCGATGCCCTGCTCGATGTAGAGCCGGTTGACCTGCTTGCCCTCCGGTCCGGTCTGGATCGTGATCAGGGTGGAGCCGAGCATCCGCTCGGCGAGGGCGGCGACGGCCTCCTCGGTGGCCTCGACACCGCCATCGATGCCGTCTGTCACGACCGTGACACCACCGAGGTCGGGGTGCTCGACGAAGCGACCCTTGCCGCGGCCGCCCGCATGGATCTGGCTCTTGACCACGACGACGGGGTTCCCGCTCGACTCGACGAGGGGCCGGACCGCCGCCCGGGCCTCGGTGACCGTGGTGGCCATCGTGCCGGCGGGCACCGCGATGCCGCGGGCCCCCATCAACTCCTTGGCCTGGTACTCGTGGATCTTCATGCTGTCTCCGTCGTCGGGGCGGTCGCCGGTCGAATCGTCGGTACGGGCAGGTCGGGCCTCATCGGTGCTGGGGCACGTGCTCGCTGACCCAGGTCGTGATCTCGGACAGGGGCGTGCCCGGCGTGAACACCGCCGACAGGCCCGCTGCCTCGAGACCGGGGATGTCGTCTTGGGGGATGATGCCGCCAGCGAAGACGGGGACGTCACCCATCCCGCGCTCGCGCAGCAGCTCGACCACACGAGGGAACAGGGTGTTGTGGGCCCCCGACAGCACCGAGAGTCCCACCGCGTCGACGTCCTCCTGGGAGGCAGCCTCGACGATCTGGGCCGGGGTCTGGTGGAGGCCCGTGTAGATCACCTCGTGGCCGGCGTCCCGGAGCGCCCGGGCGACCACCTTGGCCCCCCGGTCGTGGCCGTCCAAACCGGGGTTGGCGATGAGAATCCGACACTCCATCGGGCGATAGGCTAGGCTACCCGAACCTGCGGCTCGGCCCTCGGGGTACGACGATACGACGGTACGACGGTACGGGCGAGAAAGAAGAAGGCCCCCGGCGGGGGTCCGCCGGGGGCCTTCCGAAGTACCGGAGTACGGTCGTACGCCGGCGAGCGAAGCTCGCCTAGGCCAGCGCCTTCGACTTCAGGGCGTCGAACTCCTCCTGGGAGATGGCGCCCGCGTCGAGCAGCTCCTTCGCCTTGGCGATCTGGTCGGCCGGGCCGCCGCCACCGCCGGCGGCCTCCTGGATGTACGAGTCCATCGCCTGCTTCTGGGCCTGGGCCGCGGCCATCTGGCGCTTGCCCATGTCGTTGCCGTGAACGATCAGGTAGATGAGCATCGCCAGCAGGGGCACCAGGAAGATGAACAGGACCCACATCGCCTTGCCGAAGCCCGACATGTCGGAGCGGAAGATGTCACCGAAGATCTGGAACAGGGCCATCAGATAGACGACCCAGAACAGGATGATCACGGTGAACCAGATCAGTTCCCAGATGGTTTCGAGCATGGAGTTTCCCTCCTAGAGGAATGGAGCGAACACAGGGTACCGCCACACGGTCCGCTGCGATCGCCACCGTCGGGATTTTCGTCGGAACGGGGTGACGGCGGGGCGAGTCCGCCGATCAGGCGCGCTGCAGCGGTGCCCACGCCAGCAGCAGCCGCTTCTGGCCGTGGTCCTCGAACAGCACCAGCGCCTCGGCCTTGTCGCCCCGGCCCACGACCTCCCGGACCACGCCGGGCCCCCACTTGGCATGGACGACCCGCTCCCCCGGCTCGACGTCGGTGGCCTCGCCGACCGGGGCTCGCTCATCGGCGGTGACCGTCTTCGGGGGCAGCGGCGCCGACCACGACGACCCCGACGCCCGAGCCCGGCGGCGCTCGAACGTCGACACCCGCCGACGCCGACCGTGCTCCTCCACCAGGTCGGCGGGCACCTCGGCGAGGAATCGGCTCACGGGGTTGTAGTTGCGGCCACCCCACAACATCCGGCTGGTGGCATTGGTGAGGTAGAGGCGTCGTTCCGCCCGGGTGATGCCCACGTAGCAGAGGCGCCGCTCCTCCTCGAGCTCGGCGGGATCGCCCAACGACCGCATGTGGGGGAAGACCCCGTCCTCCATGCCGACGATGAACACGACCGGGTACTCGAGACCCTTGGCGTTGTGAATCGTCATCACCGTGACCTGCCCCGACGTCCCGGCGAGGTCGTCGACCTCGGCGACCAGTGACACCCCCTCGAGGAAGTGCCGGAGCCGATCGAGGCCCTCGAGCTCCAACCATTCGACGTCGTCGACGATCGCCCCCTCCATCGACTCGACGAACTCGGCGACCACGCCGGCCAGTTCCCGGAGGTTCTCGCCCCGGCCGAGCGCCTCGACGGTGCCATCGGCCTCCACCTCCGCCAGCAGTCCGACGTCGGCGAGGACGGCGTCGACCGCCGCCGCCGGTCCGTGCTCGGCGGCGGTGGCGGCCAGGTCGTCGAGGGCGGCCACGAACGAGGCCACCGCCCGGCGGGCCCGGGGCGTGAGGGCCTCGACCTCGTCGGCCCGCCGGATGGCGTCGCCGAACGAGATGCCTTGGGACGCGGCGAACCGGTCGAGGTGGGCGACGCTGGTGGCACCGATCGAGCGACGGGGCACGTTGATGATCCGCTTGAGGGCTACCTGGTCGTCGGGGTTGACGACCGCCCGGAGGTAGGCGGTGGCGTCCTTGACCTCCTTGCGGTCGTAGAACTTCACCCCGCCGATCACCTTGTACGGGATCCCCCGACGGTTGAACACCTCTTCGATGACCCGGGACTGCGCGTTGGTCCGGTAGAACACGGCCAGCTCGTCGAGGGCGAACCCCTCGGACTGCAGCTCGACGACCCGATCGGCGACGAAGGCCGCCTCGTCGTGTTCGTCCTCACCCTCGAAGCGAACGAGCTTGGGCCCGGGGCCGCGGTCGGTCCACAGGTGCTTGGGTCGCCGCGACGCGTTCTGGGCGATGACGGCATTGGCGGCCGAGAGGATGTTCTGGGTGGACCGATAGTTCTGGTCGAGGACCACCACCCGGGCGTCGGGGTAGTCGTTCTCGAAATCGAGGATGTTGCGGATGTCGGCGCCCCGGAAGGCGTAGATCGACTGGTCGCTGTCGCCGACGACGCAGAGGTTCCGGTGGTGGGCGGCGAGGATCGCCACCAACCGGTACTGGGCGTGATTGGTGTCCTGGTACTCGTCGACGTGGATGTGACTGAACCGACGCTGGTAGTGCTCGGCGACCTCGGGGAAGGCGGTGAACAGCTCGACCGTCACCATGAGCAGGTCGTCGAAGTCCATGGCCGATGCCTCGACGAGTCGCTGTTGGTAGAGGCGGTACACGTCGGCGATCTGTTCATGGAAGAACCCGGTGCCCGAGGCGGCGAACGACTCGTAGTCGATCAACTCGTTCTTGGCCGCCGAGATCTGGGCCTGGATGGAGCGGGGCGGGAACTTCTTCGAGTCGAGGTCGAGATCGGCGAGGCACTGGGAGACGAGTCGCAGGGAGTCGGCCTGGTCGTAGATCGAGAAGCCGCCCCGGTAGCCGAAGCGATGGGCCTCCCGCCGGAGGATCCGCACGCAGGCGGAGTGGAACGTCGACACCCACATCGAACGCACCGCCCCGCCCACCAGCCGCTCGACCCGCTCGCGCATCTCATCGGCGGCCTTGTTGGTGAACGTGATCGCGAGGATCTCCGAGGGTGCCACCCCGAGGTCACGGATGAGGTGGGCGATCCGATGGGTGAGCACGCGGGTCTTGCCCGAGCCGGCGCCCGCCACCACGAGCACGGGCCCGTCGGTGGCAGCCACCGCCTCGCGTTGGGAGGGGTTGAGGCCGTCGAACAACGGCGAGTCGGCCGGGTCGCCCACCGGGGCATCCCCCAGCCCCGGGAAGAGGGAGTCCATGTGCCGATGGTAGGGACGAATTACAAGCCTGTCACTCGGCGGCCCGGGGTGAGGAC
>JBFLKR010000061.1:0-2989 GCA_040883295.1 Acidimicrobiia bacterium | reverse complement strand
CTAACCCCGCAACAGGTGGACCAGCGACGCCTCGGGATCGTCCGTGAGCGCTTCGTGGATCGAGACGAAGAGAGCCACCAACGGCACGGCGATGAAGGCGCCGACGAGCCCGAACGCCAGGCCCCCGGCGGTGACGCCGAGCAGGATCACGAGGGGGTGGAGCTTGAGGGTCTGCCCGAACACGAGGGGGAGCACCACGTCGCCCTCGAACTGCTGCACGGCGACGGTGATGCCGAGGATGATGAGGGCATCGACGAGGCCGCCGTTCACGAACGCCACCGCCACCGCCACCAGCCCACTCACGAAGGCGCCGAGGATGGGGATGAAGGCGCCGAAGAAGACGAGCACGGCGAGTGGCACCACCAGCGGCACGCCGACGATGAGCAGACCGAGCCCGATGACCAGGGCGTCGAACAACCCGACGACGGTCATCGAGGTCATGTACCGGGCGAGGGTGCGCCACCCCACCCCGAAGGCAGTCGCCCACCGGCGGGCCCGCTCGACGGGGCGCCGCACGAGGAACGCCTTCGCCATGCGGCGGGCGTCCTTCAGCAGGAAGAACGTGATGATGACGACGAGGAACGAGCCACCGACGATCTCGATGGCCGTGGACGCGCCCGACACGACCCAGTCGCCGCCGAACTGCTGGAGCTGCTCGAGGGCGCGCTCGAGGACCTGGTCGATGTTGGTGTCGGTGAGGCCGAGCGGCCCGTCGGTGAGCCATTCGCGACCGGCCTCGAGCAGCTCGCGGACGTCGGTGCCGATGTCCTCGAACGAGGCGATGAGCGGCGGGAGGATGAGGCCGAAGATGCCGCCGAGGACGACCAGGGCACTGGCCAGCACGGAGATCGCCGCCAGCATCGGCGGCCAGCGGTGATCCATCAACCACCGGGTGGGCACCCACAGCACCGCCGCCAGCAGCAGGGCGACCGCCCCGGCGATGAAGATCACCTCGACCCGGGCGAAGGCGAGGAAGCCGAAGTAGACGACGACGCCGATCCCCGCCACCCGCCAGGCGATGTCACCCCACCGGCGGATCCAGCCGGGGATCTCGGTATTGGTTTCGGTCGTCACGTTGCCTGTTCTACCCGTCGGCGGCCCCGAGCGGTGCCTCAGCCGACCAGCTTCTCGAGGGTGGCTTGGTCGGCCCGGCCGAGCGCGAGCTCGGCTCGGATGCTCACCTCGTCGCGGAAGATGGTCGCAACACCCCGGATCTCGCCGTCCCGCCGGTACACGACGGTCACGTCTCGGTCGGCCGGATCGCCGTTCATGGTGACCGAGTCGGCGCCGGACGTGTGGCCCACCACCGCAATGATGGCGTCGTGGTGGGCGCTCCAGAAGAAGGGCACCATGGGGCCGGTCGGCTTGCCCAGCATCGCCCGGGCCGCAACCTCGGCCTGCCGTTGGGCGGCGACCCAGTGCTCGACCCTGGCCGAGCCGCCGACGCCGTCGGGGTACCGGGCGACGTCGCCGGCCGCCCAGACCCGCGGGTCATCGGTGCGCATCGACCCGTCGACCAGGATGCCGTCGTCGACGGGGAGACCGGCTGCCTCGGCGAGCTCGGTGCGGGGTGTCACCCCGACCCCCACGACGACGAGATCGGCGGCCAGCCGGGAGCCGTCGGCGAGGCGGACGCCGCCGTCCTCGATGGCGTCCGCGGTGGTGCCGAGCCGGAACGTCGTCCCATGCTCCTCGTGGAGGCCCCGGACGAAGGTGCCGAGCTCCTCCCCGAGTGCCGCGGCCAGGGGCACGTCGACGGGGTCGACGACGGTGACCTCGAGGTCCCGCTTGCCGAGCGAGGCCGCCACCTCGAGGCCGATGAACCCGGCCCCGACGACCACGGCCCGCTCGGCGTCCTGGGCGTCGGCGATGATGGCGTCGGCGTCCGCCCGGGTCCGCAGCCGATGGACGTGGTCGCCGTCGGCGCCCGGGATGGGCAGGCGGCGGGGCTCGGCCCCGGTGGCGATGAGGAGGGCGTCGTAGCCGACGACCGTCCCGTCGGCGAGCGTGACGGTCCGCTCGGACCGGTCGACGGACGTGACCTCGGTGTCGGTGACGAGGTCGATGTCCTGCTCGTCCCAGAACGTCTCGGGTCGGAGCGGCAACCAGTCCTCGGGGATGTCGCCGGCCAGGTAGTCCTTCGACAGGTTGGGCCGGTCCACCGGTGGTTCGGCGCCGATGAGGGCGATCGGCCCGCCGTGGCCCAGGCGACGGAGCTCGATGGCGGCGGCGGTCCCGGCGGATCCCGAGCCGACGATGACGACCCGGGCCGGCACCGCCGTCACCCGACGGTCCTGCTCGGTGTCGAGGGGGCCGGTGACGTGGATGCGGCCGTCGCGGACCTCGACGGCGTAGGCCGTGAGGGCATCGAGGGCGGGCCCGCCCACGGCTTCGCCGGTGGCGATGTCGAAGATCGCGTGGTGCCACGGGCAGTGGAGCCGACCCTCCTCGGCGACGCCGTCGGCGAGCGGCCCCCCGTAGTGGGTGCAGGTCGCGGCGACCGCGTGGATGGCCCCGTCGGCGTCCCGGGCCACCACGACGTCGTCGTCGCCGACCCGTCCCGCCACGGGGCCGTCGTCGAGGTCGGCCTCGGCGAGGCCGTCGTTGCGGAGGTCGAGGGGCGCGTCGGACATGGGGCTTCCTGGTGGTGGGCGTCGTCCTCCTACCCACGGTCGGTGGGCCGGAAACCCCGCCCGAGGCCCCGAGTCAGGTCCGGGTCCTCGCTTCCGGGCTCTCGCGCTCGTTCGCGGTCCCCGAGTCCTCGCGCCCGTTCTTGTCGGGCAGGTCCATGCCACGGATGGTCCAGCCCGACAGGAACGAGTCATTCGTGGACGACGGGGCCCGCCCGCGTCGGCGAGACGACCTGCCGGGTGCTCGGGAGCCGTTGGAACTCCGATGGTCGTACCCTCCGCCCATGACGCCCGGACCACCCACCGACCACACCCACCCGTGGGGCGAGGCCGAGACCGCCTACGAGGCGGTCGGCGGT
>JBFLKR010000009.1:0-10867 GCA_040883295.1 Acidimicrobiia bacterium | reverse complement strand
GGGCCACCTTGGTACGCTCGCCGGCGAATGGCACAGCCACGGTCGACCAGCTGATGGACGGTCCCCCCGAGACGATCGGCTGCGTCGACTGCCTCGGTCGCTGCCATCGCCTCACCGCCGAGCCGGTGGACGGCTTCGAGCCCGGCGACGTCATCGCCTACCGGTGCGAGGACTGCGGCGACCGCTGGGACGTGGTCTGGGAGCCCGACGAGAGGGAATAGCCTCCGACGGGGTACCGTTCGGGGGAGACACATGTTCAACCGTCGCAAGCGCCGCAAGGCAATCCCCGTCAACAACATCGCCCACCTCCGGGATCTCGCGTCCGAGGGCAAGCCCGTCCTCGTCGACTTCTGGCAGACCGGCTGCGGCCCGTGTCGGATCATGGACGGCATCGTCGATGAGATCGCCGACGAGTACGGCGACACCGCCCATGTGGTCAAGGTCGACGTGGGCCGCGCCCACGGCGCCGTCTCCGAGTTCGGCATTCGCTCGACGCCCACCTTCCTCGTGCTCTCCGGCGAGGGCGGCTCCAAGCTCCGTCCCCGCTGGCGACAGTCGGGCCTCGTGAAGAAGGACCAGCTGGGCAAGGTGCTCGAGCGCGAGGGCGCCGTCCGCGTGGACGCCTGAGCGGCGACTGCCGGTGCTCGATGCGGTCGTCGTCGGTGCCGGCCCCAACGGGCTCGCCGCCGCCCTGACGCTCGCCCGAGCGGGCCGATCGGTCACCGTCCTCGAGGCCAACGAGGTGCCCGGTGGCGGCGCCCGCTCCGTCGAGGCCACCGAGCCGGGCGTGGTCCACGACCACTGTGCCTCGGTCGTGGCCCTCGGCCTCGCCGGGCCGTTCCTGCCGACCGTGCCCGGCGTCGACTACGCGTCCCCCGCCGTCGAGGCCGCCCATCCCCTCGACGACGAGCCCGCCGTGCTGCTGCACCGGGACCCCGCGACCACCGCGGCCGGCCTCGGCACCGACGGCGATCGGTACCTCGGCTCCGTCGGGGAGTTGGTGCGCCGGTGGGACGTCGCCGGACCGCTCGTGCTCGGCCCCATCGCCCGCATCCCGTCGAGTCCGTTCACCTCGGCCCGGTTGGGCCGCCACCTCGTGGCTCCGGCAGCCTCGATCATCCGCCGGACCGACGACGGCTACGGGCCACTCCTGGCCGGGATGGCCGCCCACGGCGGAATGCCGCTCGGAACGCCGCTCACCGCAGGCGTCGGCCTCGCCCTGCTCGCCGCCGGCCACGTGGCCGGGTGGGCGTTCGTGGCCGGGGGGATCGGGCGCCTGGTGGACGCGATGGTCGCCGAGCTCGACGACCTCGGCGGCCAGCTCCACTGCGGACGACCGGTCCGGTCGGCCGACGACCTCCCCGACGCTCGGGTGGTCCTCATGGACACGAGTCCCGGCGCCGCCGCCTCCGTCCTCGGACTCCGGGGCCGGGTCGGCGCGGCCCTGCGAGGGGTGCGCCACGGGGCCGGCGTCTGGAAGGTCGACTGGCTCCTGGACGGGCCCATCCCCTGGGCCGACCCGTCGGTGGCCGAGGCGGGCACGGTCCACCTCGGCGGCAGCGCGGCGGAGATCGGCGCGGCCCTCGACGCGGTGGCTGCCGGGGGCCATCCCGAGCGGCCCTACGTCCTCCTCACCCAACCAACCGTGGCCGACCCGTCGCGGGCCCCCGACGGTCGCCACGTCGCGTGGGCCTACTGCCACGTCCCCAACGGATCGACGGTCGACCGCACGGCCGCGATCGAGGCCCAGGTCGAGCGCTTCGCCCCCGGGTTCGCCGATCGGGTGGTCGCCCGGGCGACCCTGGGGCCGGCGGGCTTCGAGGCCGACAACGCCAACCTGGTGGGCGGTGACATCGCCAACGGGGCCCCCACGCCCGGCCAGCTCGTGGCGAGACCCCGGTTGTCGTCGGTGCCATGGCGGCTTGGGGACGGGGCCTACCTCTGCTCCGCGGCCACCCCTCCGGGCCCCGGCATCCACGGGATGTGCGGGGTGCACGCCGCCGAATCGGCCCTGGCCCGCGAACTGGCCTGACCCGTCCTGGTCGGGCGCGGGGGACGGGCACCCCTCCGGCGATTCCTACACTTGGAGCGTTCGCTCAAGAAGTCCCCTACCGAAGGAGTCCCCGTGGAGACCATCGGGTTCGACGAGAAGGTCGCCATCGTCACCGGCGCCGGCGGCGGTCTGGGCCGTCAGCACGCCCTCGAGCTCGCCCGCCGTGGCGCCAAGGTCGTGGTCAACGACCTCGGTGGCGCCCCCGACGGCACCGGGTCCTCGGAATCGGCCGCCGACGCCGTCGTCCGGGAAATCACCGAGGCCGGCGGCGAGGCCGTCGCCAACTACGACTCGGTCAGCACCCCCGAGGGCGGCGAGGCGATCTGCCAGAGTGCCCTCGACGCCTTCGGCACCGTCGACATCGTCATCAACAACGCCGGGATCCTGCGGGACTCCAGCTTCGCCAACATGACGACCGACCAGCTCGAGCCAGTGCTCGACGTCCACCTCCGCGGTGGCTTCTACGTCACGATGCCGGCCTGGCGGGTGATGAAGGAGAAGAACTTCGGCCGGGTGCTCTTCACCACCTCGGCCGCCGGCATGCTCGGCAACTTCGGGCAGGCCAACTACGGCGCCGCCAAGGCCGGGCTGTGGGGCCTCTCCAACGTCCTCGCCCAGGAGGGCAAGAAGTACGGGATCCGCTCCAACGTCATCGCCCCGATCGCCAAGACCCGGATGACCGAGGAGTTGTTCGGGCCGATGATGGACTTCTTCGCCCCCGAGCAGGTCACCGCCGCCGCCCTCTACCTCGTGAGCGAGGACGCCCCCAATGGCGAGGTGCTCACGGTCGGCGGGGGCCGGGTGGGCCGGATGTTCCTCGGCGTCACCCAGGGTTGGTTCGCCGGGATGGGCGCCACCCCCTCGGTGGAGGACATCGCCGGCCATGCCGACGAGATCATGGCGACCGAGGGGTACCTCATCCCCGACGGCGCCATGGAGGAGATCCAGAACCTCATCATGCCGCTCTTCCAGGGAGGGAACTGATGCCCATCGACCCGGCCAAGGCGCTGGCGGCCGAGCCACTCACGAGCCAGTACTCGTGGGACCAGGACGACGTCATCCTCTACCACCTCGGGCTCGGGGCCGGTTGGCAGGCGCCCACCGACCAGGCGGAGCTCGCCTGGGTCTACGAGAACGGGCTGAAGGTGCTGCCGTCGTTCGGCGTCCTCGCCCCCTTCTCGGCGCTGTTCGGCCTCAACAACCTCGACGGCGTGGACATCAACATGATGCTGGTGCTCCACGGCGAGCAGGAGCTCGAGGTCCACGCCCCCATCCCGACGCAGGGGGCGGTCACCAACACCGCCCGCATCGTCGAGGTGCAGGACAAGGGCAAGGCCGCGGTGATCGTGCTCGAGGTCGACTCCGCGCTGGCCGACGGCACCAAGCTGTTCACGAACCGGTCGATGATCTTCGCCCGGGGAGAGGGTGGCTTCGGCGGCGAGTCCGGCACCTCGGTCTCGATCGAGCCGCCCGACCGCGAGCCCGACGCCGAGTTCTCCTCGCCGACCCTGCCCCACCAGGCGCTCATCTACCGGCTGTCGGGTGACAAGAACCCACTCCACGCCGATCCGCAGTTCGCCCAGATGGCGGGCTTCGACCGGCCGATCCTCCACGGTCTGGCCACCTACGGGGTGGTGCTCAAGGCGGTCGTGGACGGACTGCTCGGCGGCGATGCCACCAAGGTCGCGTCGTACCGCGTCCGATTCGCCGGGGTCGTGTTCCCCGGTGAGACGATCGTCACCCGAGCGTGGCACACCGCCGACGGCATCGTCATCACCGCCACCACGGCGGAGCGGGGCGAGCCGGTGCTCACCAACGCCCTCGTCGAGGTGGCATCGTGAAACGCTCGCTGTACGACACCGACCACGAACTGTTTCGCGACAGCGTCCGGGCGTTCGCCGAGAAGGAGCTCGTGCCCAACGTCGAGCAGTGGGAGCGCGACGGCATCGTCCCCCGGGACGTCTTCACCCGGGCCGGCGAGGCCGGCCTGCTGGGCATGGCAGTACCCGAGGAGTACGGCGGCGCCGGCGTCGAGGACTTTCGCTTCAACGCCATCATCACCGAGGAGTTCGCCCGGCTCGGCGTGGGTTCGTCGGGCGGGTCGGTCGGCCTCCACAACGACGTCTGCCTGCCCTACTTCCTGCACTCGACGACCGACGAGCAGAAGGCGCGCTGGCTGCCGGGCCTCGTGTCCGGGGAGCTCATGACCGCCATCGCCATGACCGAACCGGGTACCGGCTCGGACCTGGCGTCGATCCAGACGACGGCGATCCGCGACGGCGACCACTACGTGCTCAACGGCGCGAAGACGTTCATCACCAACGGCATCAACTCCGACCTGGTGATCGTTGCCGCCAAGACCGATCCGACCCAGGCCCACACGGGGATGAGCTTGCTCGTCGTGGAACGGGGCATGGAGGGCTTCACCCGGGGCCGCAACCTCGAGAAGCTGGGGATGCACGCCCAGGACACCGCCGAGCTGTTCTTCGACGACGTCCGGGTGCCTGCCGACAACCTGCTCGGGGCCGAGGGCACCGGGTTCTTCCAGCTCATCGACAAACTCCCCCAGGAGCGGCTGTCGATCAGCGTGGTGGCCGTGGCCGCCGCCGAGGCGGCCTTCGCCTGGACGCTCGAGTACGTCCGCGAGCGGCAGGCCTTCGGCCGTCCGGTCGGAGGGTTCCAGGCCAACCGCTTCTACCTCGCCGAGATGAAGACGGAGCTGGAGATCGCCCGCACCTATGTCGACGCCCAGGTCGAGGCGCTCAACGCCGGCGAGCTCACCGTCGAGGAGGCCGCGATGGGCAAGTGGTGGACGACCGAGCTGCAGGGCCGGGTCGTGGACCGCTGCCTGCAGCTGTTCGGCGGCTGGGGCTACATGATGGAGTACCCCATCGCCCGGGCCTACGCCGACGCCCGGGTCCAGCGGATCTACGGCGGCACCAACGAGATCATGAAGGAGATCATCGGCCGATCGCTCATGGGGCGGTAGGCGCCTCCGGCGCCGAGTACCGAGCATTGGGAGTCCGAGGGGGCCGGGCCGTCGAGGCCCGGCCCCTCCGACGTCCCGGGTCCCACCTACCGCAGCAACGCCCTGAGCGCCTCGATCGTGTCCGCCTCCGCCGGCCCCTTGTCGTCGCGGTACCGGCGAACTCGGGCGAAGCGCAGGGCGACGCCGGCCGGGTAGCGGGTGCTCGACTGCACGCCGTCGATCGCCACCTCGACCACCTGCTCGGGGCGGACGTGCACGACGTGGCCCTCCCGTGCGGTCTCCAACTCGAGGAAGCGCTCGGTCTGCCAGGCCAGCATCTCATCCGTCATGCCCTTGAAGGTCTTGCCGACCATGACGAGATCGTCGCCGTCCCGGGCCCCGAGGTGGATGTTCGACAACCACCCGCGGCGCCGACCCGAGCCCCACTCGACGGCGAGGACCACGAGGTCGAAGGTGTGCACCGGCTTCACCTTCCGCCAGGCCGCACCCCGGCGGCCCGCCTCGTAGACCGAGTCGGCGGCCTTCACCATCACTCCCTCGTGACCCGCGGCGAGCGCCTCGGCGAGGAACTGCTCGGCAGCCACCGGATCGGACGTGCGGAGACGGGGGATGCGGGCGACCTCGGGGACCACCCGGTCAAGGGCGTCGAGGCGCTCGATCAACGGCTCGTCGACGAGCGACGCCCCATCGAGGTGGAGCACGTCGAAGAAGTGGGGCACGAGGGCGGCGTCCTCGATGGCCCGTTCCGCGGTGCCGAAGCGGCTGGCGGTCTCGGCGAACGGCTCGGGGGTGCCGTCGGGCCGCAGGGCCATCGCCTCGCCGTCGAGCACGATGCTCCGAACGTCGAGGGCGGCCACGGCGGCGGCGATCTCGGGCATCCGCTCGGTGACGTCGTTGAGATTCCGGGTCCAGATCGAGATCCGGTCGCCGGTGCGGTGCACCTGGACCCGGGCACCGTCGAGCTTCCACTCCACCGACGCCTCGCCGTCGATCGCTTCGGCCACCGACGTCGCCGTCGAGGCCAGCATCGGCTGGACGGGGGTGCCCGGTCGGAGCTCCACCGCCTCGAGGACGCCTCGCCCGCCGGTCAGCGCCAGGCTGGCCGCCTCGGGGAGGTCACCGGTGAGCATCGCCGCCCGCCGCATGACGGCGAGTGGGACGCCGGCGGCCTTGGCCACGGCGTCGGTCACGAGGCCCTCGAGGGCGCCGTGGCGGACATCGCCGACGAACAGCCGACCCAGGAGGTCCTGCTCGGGGGCGGTGGCGGCGCCGAACAGCTGCTCGAGCTCCGCCGCCCGATCCGCCTGCGACCCGGGGCCCGACAGGCGCGCAATCGTCGCGACGGCCCGATCCACGGCGCCGATGGTGAGCGACGGGGCTGCGGCGGGTGCCACGTCGATACCACTCGTCGAAGCCCAACCCACCCCGATGCGGCCCTGTCGGAAGCCCCCGGCGAGCATGGCGACGGCCGGCTCGACCTCGCCGGGCCCCAGCCCGGCAATGACGCCCGCCAGCGCCGCCGTCTTCTCGCGCCTGGAGCGGGTGGCGCCCACGGCCTCCGAGACGGTGGCGAGGTCGACGAACAACACGGTCGTGACGATAGGAGCTGGGATCGACCCCCGTTCGAGCGTCCTACCCTCCGCCCGTGGCGCGCACCCACTGGATCCATTACCAGACCCACACCGACGAGGTGGTGGAGGTGGTCACCGATGCCGGCACGACGCCGCTCGTCTGGGCGGGCGGTGGCTGGTGGTCGGGGGTCGTCCCGGGTGACGACCCCTACCGATACCGGGTGGTCGGCGAGGCCGGACCGACGACGGAGGCAGGTGCACGGCGGCCGGTGCCCGACGCCGCCGTCGTCGTCGACCGATGGCGCGCACCGGACCCGGCTGCCCGCAGCCGCTCGTCGAACCTCTTCGCCCGGGCGGTGGCCGCGCACCACCCGCCCGGGACCCCGCCCGACGGTGCCCTCCGCTTCCGGCTCCTCGAGCCGTGGGTGCCGCCGGGCCACACGCCGGCGGTCGTGGGCTCCGACCCGGCGCTCGGCGCCTGGGACCCGACCCGGGCCCTCCCGCTGGTGGCGGACCCGTTCCCGTGGTGGTCGGCCGGCACGGACCTCGAGATGCCGGCCGTCGACCTCGCCTACAAGTACGTGCTCGTCGATCCCGACGGCGAGGTCACCTGGGAGCCCGGGCCCGACCGACGGTTGCCACCCGTCGACGGCGGCGTCGTCGTCGACGACGAGCTCCGCGGGCTCGAGCCGTGGCGGGGCGCCGGCGTGGCGGTGCCCGTGTTCTCGCTGCGGTCGGGGAGCTCGCTCGGGGTCGGGCAGTTCACCGACCTCGTCCCCTTCGTCGACTGGGCGGCCGGCGTCGGTCTGTCGGTGGTGCAGATCCTGCCGGTGAACGACACGGTGAAGACCCACGACTGGGACGATTCGTACCCCTACGACCCCATCTCGGTGAAGGCCCTCCACCCCCTCTACCTCGACATTGCCGAGGTGGTCGCCCGCCACCCTGCCGCCGAGGCGACCGTCGGCCCGGCGGTGGTCGAGGCTCGTGAGCACCTCGATGGGCTCGACGAGGTCGCCTACCCCGAGGTCATGGCCGAGAAGTGGGAACTCGCCATCCGCGCCTTCGATGCCTGCATCTCCGCCGACGCCGAGGCCGTCTCGGCGTTCGTGGCCGACGAATGGGCCTGGCTGGGGCCCTATGCCGCCTGGTGCGTGCTGCGGGACCGCCATGGCACCCCCGACATGCGCGAGTGGGGGCTCGATGCCCGATTCGACCCGGCCCGGGTGGAGGCGCTGGCCGATGCCTCGTCGATCGCGCACCGGGAGATGGCCTTCCATTGCTGGCTGCAGTACCACCTGTACCGCCAACTCGATGCCGCCGTCGCCCATGCCCGGTCCCGCGGCGTGGCGATCAAGGGCGACCTACCGATCGGGGTCTCCCCGACCTCGGTCGAGACCTGGGTGCGACCCGACCTCTTCCGGATGGGGGCCCAGACCGGCGCGCCGCCCGATCCATTCGCCGAGCGAGGCCAGAACTGGTTGTTCCCCACCTATGTGTGGGAGGCGATGGAGGCCGACGACTACCGCTGGTGGCGAACCCGCTTCGAGGCGATGGCCCGGTCGGTCGACGTGTACCGGATCGACCACGTGCTCGGGTTCTTCCGGATCTGGGAGGTGCCTGAGGGCGAGATGGACGGGCTCCTCGGCCGGTTCCGCCCGTGCCTGCCGATCGATGGGGACGCCCTGGCGGCCGATCTCGGCGTCGACCCCGGTTACCTCCGGCGCCCGTTCGTCGACAAGACGGTGCTCACCGAGCGCTTCGGCGACCTGGCCGACACCGTGGCCCTGGCTTGCTTCGAGGGACCGGACGACGACCTGCGCTTCGGGCCCCGCTGCGCCGACCAGCAGTCGTTGGCGGCCGCCTTCGAGGAGGGCCGCCTCGCCGGGCTCGACCCGATGCTGCTGGGCGCCCGGGCCGCCGAGGTCCGACGAGCCCTGTTGGACCTTCGGGCCGAGGTGTTGTTGCTCCCGGTCGAGGGCGGCGACCATCCCCGGATCCTGTGGGGTGAGACGGAGGCCTACCGACGGCTGCCGCTGGATGCCCAGGCCCGCTTCGACGAGTTCGCCACCGACTTCTTCTTCCACCGCCACGAGGGGTTCTGGGGCGAGCACGGCCGCCGCACGCTCGCGGCGTTGTTGGACGCCACCGGCCTGCTGGCCTGCGGCGAGGACCTCGGAATGGTGCCCGCCGTGGTCCCCGAGGTCATGGCCGACCTCGGCGTCCTCGGCCTCGAGATCGAGCGGATGCCCAAACGGCTGGGGGCGTGGATCGCCGACCCCGCCGAGGCCCCGTATGCCTCGGTGGTGAGCACGTCGACCCACGACATGGCCCCAATCCGGCAGTGGTGGGAGGACGAACCGGCGATCGCGATCGCCCGCTACTTCCACGAGGCGCTCGACCACGACGGCCCGGTGCCGAGCACCCTCGGCGGTGAGCTGGCGGCCGAGATCGTCGGGCGCCAGCTGTCGTCACCGGCGATGTTGGCGATCGTGCCGATCCAGGACCTGGTGGCGATGGACGAGTCGCTCCGCCGACCCGACCCCCGCGAGCGCATCAACGAACCGGCCGACCGCTACCACCGGTGGCGGTTCCGCCTCCACCTCACCACCGAGGCGCTCGTCGAGGCGACGGCCTTCAACGACGGCCTGCGCCGGATGGTCTCGGAATCGGGCCGCTCCCCCTCCTGAGCCGGGGTTCGCTCAGCCCTCGACGGTGAGGGTGCCCTCCATGCCGCTGTCGAAGTGGTTCTGGATCGTGCAGATCACCTGGTAGACGCCGGGCTCGGGGATGGAGAACTGGAAGTCGCCGCTGGTCTGGCCGGCCACGATGCCGGTGTTGTAGAGCGACTTGGAAATGTCCCACTCGGCCATCGACTCGATCTCCTCGCCGAGGCGGACCACTTGGAACTCGTGCTCGAGGAAGCCGACGTTGACGAAGGTCATGGTGAGCGTCTCGCCGGCGGCGACGGTCCACTCGGCCGGGTCGTAGAAGTTGTCGTCGGCGTTCACCACGAACTCGGTCGGGGCAGCACCACCACCACAGGCAGCGAGGCCGACGGCGAGGGCGGCGACGAGGAGGGACAGGCGGCGCAGCATGGGCACTCCGGGCTCGATCGACTATCGCGGCACGGTAGCCGGGGTCGGCAGGCTGTTCGTCGGCCCGACCGAGCCCCCCAGGCCCGTCCTCGTCATTCGGCCCACCGGTGCGGGCGGTCTCGCAGGCCCTCGACGCCCAGTTCGTCGCAGAGGGCCAGAAACTCGTCGCGGTGGGCGCCCTCCCATCGCAGCGCCTCGAGGTCGTCGCCGACCGGGGCGTCGAGGCGCAAGGTCGTGAGGATTCGGAACAACTGGGCATCCTCGCGACAAGCCGCCAGCGACTCGGCCAGCCGGGCCGCCCCGCGCACCGTCACGTCCCAGTCGTCGACGTCGGCAGGGATCGCGTCGAGGGACCCGTATCGGGCCAGCACGGCGGCACTCGACTTCGCTCCCCAGCCCGGCACGCCGGGGATCCCGTCGGCGCTGTCTCCGACCAGGGCGAGGTAGTCGGGAATCGATGCCGGGCCCACCCCGAACTTCTCCCAGACCCCGTCCTCGTCGACGAACATGCGCTTGCGGCGGTCGAACGTGACGATCCGGTCCTCCACCACGACCTGGGCGAGGTCCTTGTCCGGCGAGAGGACCACGACCCGATCGACGTCGTCGGCCCACCGGATGGCGGCCGAGGCGAGGGCGTCGTCTGCCTCGAACTCCTCCATCCGCCAGACCGTCACGCCGAGCGCCTCCAACGCCCGCTCGGCCAGCGGGAACTGGTCCAGCAGATCCTGCTCCACACCCTCGCCGGTCTTGTAGCCGTCGTAGAGGTCGTTGCGAAACGAGCGGATCACGCTGTCGAAGGCCGCCCCGAGGTGGGTGACGTCGTCCTCGCGCAGCAGTTGGAGCGTCGACTCGAGGAGCCCCACGACGGCGCCCACCTCCCGGCCCGACGGATCGGTCCGCGGGGGAGGCCCGTAGTAGGCGCGGAAGAGCTCGTAGGTGCCGTCGAGCAGGTGGAGTTGCACGCCGGGAGCCTACGGACGGCCGACCACGGTGGGACCAGTCGTAGGCTGCCGACATGCGACGGTGGCTGGATCGGATCCCCGGGTTCGGGGCGCTCACGGAGCGCCGGACCGGCGCCTTCCTCCTCATCTCGGCCATCGTCGGCGTGGGCGTCGGCCTCGGTGCCGCCGCGCTCATCGCCCTGATCGAGGGAGCC
>JBFLKR010000301.1:0-2989 GCA_040883295.1 Acidimicrobiia bacterium | reverse complement strand
CCGAGGGCGACACGGGCCGGGTCTACCCCGGTCGCCTCGAGCACGACACGACCGAGGTCGACCTCGCCGGGCTGCCCGAGACCCGGACCGACATCATGATGATCCTCGCCAGCCCCGCCGCCGCCTTTCGGTGGTGGCGACTGCCGGTGCGGGGCATCGGTCTCGCCCGCATGGAGTTCATCATCAACAACGAGATCGAGATCCATCCCATGGCCCTCGTGCGGCCCGACGACGTGGCCGACGAGGCGGCGCGTGAGCGCATCGATCGGCTCACGGCCGGATGGGAGGACGGCCCCTCGTACTTCGTCGACCACCTGGCCTGGGGGATCGCCCGCATCGCGGCGTCGGTCCACCCCCACCCGGTCATCGTCCGGATGAGCGACTTCAAGAGCAACGAGTACGCCGACCTCGTCGGCGGGGCCGCCTTCGAGCCCACCGAGGCCAACCCGATGCTGGGCCTGCGTGGGGCCGCTCGATACACGAGCCCCCGCTACCGGGATGCGTTCGTCCTCGAGTGCCGGGCCGTGGCCACGGTGATCGACCGCATGGGGCTCGACAACGTCGTGCCGATGGTGCCCTTCTGCCGCACCCTCGACGAGGCCGACCGGGTCCTCGAGGTGATGGCCGAGCACGGCCTCGGCGGTGAGGACGGGCCGGACGTGTACGTCATGTGCGAGGTCCCGTCCAACGTGGTCCTCGCCGAGGAGTTCGCCGACCGCTTCGACGGGTTCTCGATCGGGAGCAACGACCTGACCCAGCTCGTGCTCGGCGTCGACCGCGACGCCGAGGAGTTGGCGGAGCTGTTCGACGAACGCGACCCCGCCGTGGTGACCATGATCCGTGACGTCATCGCCCGGGTGCACGAGGTCGGCATCCCGATCGGCATCTGTGGGCAGGCCCCGAGCGACCACGCCGACTTCGCGGCGCTGCTGGTCGATGCCGGGATCGACTCGATCTCCGTGACGCCCGACAGCGTCGTGGACGTCATCGAGCAGGTGGCCGAGGCAGAGGCCGACCGGGGCTGAGTCGGCGGTTTCCCGGCCATGGCACGGGGGTAGATGCCGGGCATGTCCCCACCCGATGGCGGCAGCGGCCGGGCCCGATCCAGCGAGCCGATCGTGGCGGCGGTACACGGCAGCGTGGTCGACGTCGACTTCCCGGCCGGCGTGCCGCCCCTCCGCGAACTGGTGCGACTGGGCGATGACGTCCGGGCCGAGGTGACCGCCCACCTCGACGCCACGACCGCCCGCTGCCTCGCCCTCACCCCGACCCAGGGACTGGCGCGGGGCGACGTGGCCGAGCCCCAGGGAGGCCCGATCACGGTGCCCGTCGGCGCCGGGCTGCTGGGACGGGCCATCGACGTGTTCGGGTCGCCGATCGACCGCAGGGGGGAGATCGACGCCGAGACCCGACGACCGATCTACCCCGAGCGGGTGCCACTGCAGCGACGGGAGCCCGGTGAGGGGGTCTTCGAGACCGGCATCAAGGCGATCGACGTCCTCACCCCACTAGAACGCGGCGGCAAGGCCGGGCTGTTCGGGGGCGCCGGGGTCGGCAAGACCGTGCTCATCATGGAGTTGATCAACAACATGGTCGGCTCCGGGGAGGGCGTCTCGCTGTTCTGCGGGATCGGCGAGCGCTCCCGGGAGGCCGAGGAGCTGCACCGGGAGCTCGAGGAGAGCGGCGTGCTCGACGACACGGTCCTCGTCTTCGGCCAGATGAAGGAGCAACCGGGCGCCCGACTGCGAGTCGGCCACAGCGCCCTCACGGTGGCCGAGTGGTTCCGGGACGACCGCCACGAGGACGTGCTCCTGCTGATCGACAACATCTTCCGCTTCGTGCAGGCGGGCGCGGAGGTCTCCGGGCTCCTGGGCCGCATCCCCTCCGAGCTCGGCTACCAGCCGACCCTGGGCAGCGAGCTGGCGGAGCTCGAGGAGCGGATCTCCAGCACCGCCGACGGTGCGATCAGCTCGATCCAGGCGGTCTACGTGCCCGCCGACGACTTCACCGACCCGGCCGCCGTCCACATCTTCGGGCACCTCTCGGCCTCGGTGGTGCTGTCCCGGGACCGGGCGGCCGAGGGCCTCTACCCGGCGATCGACCCGCTGCGGTCCGACTCGAAGCTGCTCGTACCCCAGATCGTCGGCGAGCGCCACGCCTCGATCGCCCGGGAGGTGCGACGGACGCTCGCCACCTACGAGGACCTCAAGGACGTCATCTCCATGCTCGGCATGGAGGAGTTGTCCGAGGAGGATCGCCAGACCGTCCAGCGGGCCCGCCGACTCGAGCGGTTCCTGACCCAGCCCTTCACCGTCACCGAGCGGTTCACGGGCATGGAGGGCCGCCGGGTCCCCGTCGCCGACGCCCTCGACGGCTGCGAACGGATCCTCGCCGACGAGTTCGCCAACCGAGACGAGGGCGACCTGTTCATGATCGGCAGCATCGACGAGGCCCGGGAGGGCGACGAGGAGGCGGCATGAGGCTCGTCGTGCACACCCCCGCCAGGACGATCGTCGACGAGACCGTCTCCGCGGTCGGCGCCGACGGCACCCACGGGACCTTCACCATGCTGCCCCGCCACCTCGACCATGCGGTGCTGTTGGAAGCGGGGATCCTCTCCTTCCGCCACGACGACGGTTCCGAGGGCCTGCTCGCCGTGGACGGGGGCGTGCTCGTGAAGGTCGGCGACGACGTGCGGGTGGCGACGCCGCGGGCGATCCCGGGCGATCGCCTCGAGGCGCTTCGGGAGGCGGTCGCCAAGGAGCTGCGGACGCTCGACGAGCACCAGCGTGCCTCCCGGGCGGCCCTCGCCCGGGTCGAGGGCCACGTGCTGGAGAGCGTCTTCGAGTTCGAGGCGGACGACGATGCCTGACGACGACCGGGACCGCCACTTCGAGGAGGAGATCGGGAGCCGGGCCCGTCGGCGCATCGCCGCTCGGCGACGGGGCGACTCGGTCTGGTTCTGGCTGGGGATGCTCGGCATCGTCGG
>JBFLKR010000300.1:0-5113 GCA_040883295.1 Acidimicrobiia bacterium | reverse complement strand
CTCCTCGGCGGGGCCCATCCCCCCTGGCGGGGGGATCCCTTCGTGGCTGCCTGGCCCCGCCGTCGACGGAGACCTCCTCTACCGATGCAGAGGATTCGATCAGGGCTTGGTGACGACGATGCTCTGGCCGTCGTCGGCGTTGAAGGTCACCGAACCGACGTTCTTGCGGATGCCCTCGAGCCGGCACTCGTTCTGGCTGCAGGTGCCCCTGTCCCCATGATCGAAGGTGCCGGACAGCGTGGTGCCCGCAGCGCCGGTGACGATGGCCGTCCAGGTCGATCCGTTGTTCACCGAGCTGGTCGTGAGATCCGAGGAATCCGACGGCACCGTGGTCGTGGTCGTGGTCGTGGTCGTGGTGGTGGTGATGGTCGTGGTCGTGGTCGTGGACCCGCCCGACCCGTCCCAGGTCACCACCACACCGCCGCCGGTGAGCGTCGAGGTCTTGGCCGCCTCGAACAGGGCCGACGCGGAGTTGTCGTGCAGCTTGGGTCCGGCCATGCCCGACTGGAACGTGTAGCCCCACGAGTTGACCGAGAAGACCGGCCCGTCGCCGAGGGTCTCGTCCATCGGCTGCACCCACGGCCCGCCGGACGACCCACCCGACATGTCGCAGCGACCCAGCCAATAGTTGGCGGACCCCTCGATGCCGAGCCCCTCCTTGCAGTACATGAACTCGGGGTCGACGTCGTACGAGTAGCCGAGGGCGTGGGCGACGTTGCCCACGACGGGGGTCGAGAAGGTCAGTGTCATGGAGCCGACGGTGTCGTCGAGCGCACCGTCGACCGGGTTGGCGTAGTTCGACGACTGCGATCGCGACCCCGTGTCCGACACCACGTAGTACCCGTAGTCCCAGGGGATGTTGTCGGGGAAGGTGCGGGTGGTCCAGTTCAGGTCCACGACCCCGTGATCGAGGATCCAGCAGCCGTGGGGGTCGTTGGAGCAGTCCCAGTCGGTGCGGGTCGACGTCGTGGCATCCTGGTTCGGGATGAAGAGGGCCGTCCGGGCGAAGGACTTGTCCACGTCGTCGTAGATGCAGTGGGCGGCGGTGAGGACGATCGACCGTCCCGAGACGTCGTCGGTGACGACGGTGCCCGAGCAGACATACCAACCGTCGGCCATCTCGAAGAGGACCCGACCGGCCGACTGCGCCACCTGGCCGCCGGCGGTCCACTGCCCGAAGGTGACGGTGCCGTCATCGGCGCCACCACCCCCGCCGGGCGGGCCGGGCACGCCGCCAGGGGCCCGGGGCGACACGGGTCGGGAGGCTGCCACCGAGTGTCCGTACGGGGTCAGCCCCCCGTCGGCGCCGCGGAGGTAGCCCAGGCCCCGCTGGTCGATGACGAGGTCGCGGGATTGGACCTCAGAGGGGTCGGGGAGGTCGACGGGCGGCCCCGTCTCGGCGGGAGGAGCGGCCATGGCGGCGCCCACCACGCCCAGTGCCAGGCAGATCGCCGTCATGGTGACCAGGGCTCGACGGGTCCGCACGGTTCGTCCTCCTCGGAGGGGTTCGCTGCTCGTGGAGTCAAACCCGCCAAGACGGCCGACGCAAGAGAAAATTCGACGGATTGTGAGATTTCCGCTTCGTAGCGTGGTGGACATCGGGGCGTTTGCCGGCGCCCGCAGCGGCTTGGGGCGGTACCGTCCCGGCCATGGTCGAGGCCCTCGCCCCCGTCGTCCTCGCCGCGGGCGGCGTCTGGATCATCGCCAGCGCCCTCGTCGCGGCGTGGCGGCACTGGATGGCCCATTCCGGCCGGTGGGCGTCGGCCACCGCCACCATCGAGGGTCCCCGAGGGCGGGCACGCCGCACCGGGCGCCTTCATCTCTGGGTCGAGGTCCCCGTCGGCGGCGACGTCATCCGGGCCCGGCTGACGGCGCCCCGCTACCACGTGGGCGAGGCGTACCGGGCCGAGCATCCCACCGACCAGGCCCCGGCCGCGGGGGCCGCCACCCGGCTGCCGCCGCTCGATCGGCAACTCGCCGGGTTCGAGGTGCCGGTGGCGGTCTCGCCCCGACCACACCTGTTCGGCCGACACCACGTGCAGTACCGCGACCCCCAGGGGCCGACGTCGGCGGTGGTCGGCATCGTCCTCTCCCTCGTCATCGGGATCGCCCTGGCGGTGTGGACCCTCCCCGACGCCCTCGACGTGCTCGGCATCTGAGCGGTTCTCTCGGCGCGACGAGGACTAGACATCCGCCATGACGACGGTCGAGTTCTCCCACGCGGTGTCCCTGCCGGTCGACGCCGATACGGCGTTCTGGGACCTGCTCGACCCCGCCCACGTCCCCGAGTACGACCCCGACTTCCGCTCGTGGGAGCCCCGCGACTGGCCCCCGGTCGTCGGGACGCTGGTCGACTTCGAGGCCCGCTACGGCCGGGTGTGGGCGGAGGGCACGTCCCGGTTCGAGGTCGTCGACCCGCCCCGCACGGTGGAGTTGGCGCTCGTCCGTCCCCCGACCCCGGTGCGGTCCCGGCTGGTGTGGTCGTTCCAGCCGGCCGATGGTGGCTGTGTCTTTGCCTACCGCTTCGAGGCGTCGGCCCCGCCCGGTCTCGGCTGGCTGGCCCGCCGGGTCCTCGCCCTGGCCACCGACGGGATGGCCGACAAGCTCGACCGACTCCCGGAGCGGTACGGACCGGTCTGAGGCCGGGTCCCAGACCCACCCCAGGGGCCCGGCGCCCCAGCCGGCGCATAGGCTCCCCGCCCGTGGCCGAGAACAAGACCCAGCCGACCGACGAGGACCCGCGAGCGTTCGTGGCGGCCGTCGAGCACCCGACCCGCCGGGCCGACGCCGAGGTGCTCCTCGACCTCTTCGAGCGGGTCACCGGCTGCGCCCCGCGGATGTGGGGGCCCTCGATCGTCGGGTTCGGCCGCTACCGCTACGAGTACGAGAGCGGACGGACGGGCGAGTGGCTGCTCACCGGGTTCGCCCCCCGCAAGTCCAACCTCGTGCTCTACGTCATGCCGGGCTACGAGGACACGGCCGAGCAGCTCGAGCGCCTCGGCAAGCACCGCATCGGGAAGAGCTGCCTCTACGTCAACAAGCTCGCCGACGTCGACCTCGCCGTCCTGGAGGAGATCGTCGCCGACGGGGTCGCCCAGGTGCGGCGGGAGTACGAGATCCTCGAGGGCTGACGCCTACTCGCTGCAGGTGACCTCGAACTCCCCGGTGGCGGTCCTGATCTCGTCGGCCGAGCCACCCGAGAACGCGAAGTAGCTGTTCTCCTCGATGAACGTGGCGGTCCCCGACGCCGAGGTGCCGTCGATCTCGTAGGCGTCGACCTGGCTGGTGCCCGCCTCCAGCTCGAACTCCTCCGCCTTCGCCTCCGACGCGACCCACGACTCGGAGGTGGATCCGATCGTCACCACGGCCTCGGGCCGTTGGTCGAGGTCGCCGATGTCGGATCCCTCCTGGACGAGGAAGAGCGAGAGCGACCCGGCCCCGAGGTCGGGGGCGCCGTCGTCGCCGACCAGGTAGAGCGCCACGGAGAAGACGCCGGAGAGGTCGGACAGGCACTGGGACGCGATGCCGGCGTCGCCGAACTCGTAGGTCTCGCCGTCGATGGTGACGGTGGCGGTCCCGACCCCGTCGACCGGCGCCGCTGCGGGGGCATCGTCGTCATCGGCGGCCGTGGAGGCGGGGGCCTCCTCGTCGCCGGCATCGTCGCCTCCCGGATCGTCGGCGGCCGCCGCAGTCGTGGACGTTGCCTCGGCCTGGCCGGCGTCCGCGGCATCGTCAGACCCCCCACAGGCGGCGACGACCAGGGCCAGAACGGCCAGCATCGCAATCCACGTCCGCATCGACATGCCTCCCTCGGCCCCCGGTGGGCCCATGACGTCGTCGGAAGGATCAGCCACGGGGTGGCCGACCGCCCTACTCATTCGCGCTCGTCGGGGTACTCATCGTCGGTCTCCCGGGGCGGTTGGCGGCGGTGCCCGCGGTGGGTTCTGACTCCGGTTCGGCGATCCACCCGAATCGGTCACGCAGGTCGTCGCGTCCCTCGAGTCCGGCGGCCGAGTAGGCGGCGTGGAGGTGGTTCTCGACGGTGCGCCGTGAGATGAAGAGCTCATCGGCGATCGCCTGGTTGGTGGCGCCGTCGAGCACCCGACGGACCACGCCGACCTGGCGATCCGTCCAGGGGCCGGTCGGCGGCCAGTCCCCGACGGTGGGCGCAGCCGACGTCGCCAGCAGCTGCAACCCGGCCCGGTCCCGGTCCGAGACCGCCCCGGCGAGCGCCGCCTCGGCGCCGTACGACGTCGCCCCCGCCGCCCACCACGCCCGGGCCGCCGCCCAGTGGTCGTCGACGGTCGCGGCGCGGGCGTGGATCGCGGCGACCCGGGCCAGGCCCACACCGCCGGCCACGGCGAACTGCTCGACGTCGGCCGCCACCTCGTCCCGGGCGCCGAGCCGGACGGCATCGATGAAGCAGCACAGTCCCCAGAGCCGGTGGCCCATCGCCACCGCCCGTCGCCCGACGTCGACGAGCGCCGCGGGCGACCGGCTGAGCCAGGCGTCGGCCCGGTCGTCCATGATGGCCTGGATGGCGGCGACCCCGGGTTCGGACTCGGGCGGGGGCACCGGATCGGACGCCACGCCCTGCTGCGCCCGGCGGAGGGCGAGGAGCCCGCGGGCCTGGGGGAGGTTGCCGAGCGGGTCGAACGCCTCGAGGGCGGCGACCGCCTCGGCGGCCACGGACTCGGCCTCGACGACCGGCGCCCAGGCGTCGGCGAGGAGCGCCTCGACGGTGAGCCAGGGGCCGAGCGCCGTCCGATCGCCCGCGAACCGGTGTCGGGCGTCGAGGAGCCGACCGTCGGCGAGGTCCGTCAGCGCCCGGGACATCTCGAGGCGGTCGATCAACAGGGCGTCACCGGCGCCGGCCTCGACGAGTGTGCGGGCCAGCCGGTAGGTGCCCTCCGGGTCCTGCAGTGACAGGGTGAGGCCCTCGCCGAAGAGTCGGGTGGCGGCGGCGAGCAGTCGGGTGTCGTCGTCGGCGTCGTCGCCGATGGAGCGGGCGGCGTGGACGACGCCCTCGAGGTCGCCGGACAGGCCGGAGAGGGTCAGCAACTCGAGCCCGAGCCGGGTGCGGAGGGCCGGGGTGCCCACCCGGGCGAGCCCG
>JBFLKR010000008.1:0-5938 GCA_040883295.1 Acidimicrobiia bacterium | reverse complement strand
TCGTCCCCGACGACTTCGACGTCCCGACGCTGCTCGAGGGGCCCGGCTTCCGGCTCGAGCCGCTCGGTCCCGAGCACAACGAGCGCGACCACGCCGCCTGGATGTCGAGCATCGAGCACATCCACGCCACCCCCGGCTTCCCCGGTGCCGACGGTTGGCCACGCCCGATGGACCTGGGGGCGAACCT
The DNA here is from genome assembly GCA_040883295.1 of Acidimicrobiia bacterium. GTDB lineage: Bacteria > Actinomycetota > Acidimicrobiia > Spongiisociales > JAENVV01 > JAHEFX01. Next base: position 5,751 of record JBFLKR010000008.1, on the reverse strand, counting down.
TCGGGACCTCGAGATGCACCGCAGGGACTTCGAGACCCGGACCGGTTTCACCTGGTCCGTCCTCGACGGCGACGAGGTCATCGGGTGCGTGTACCTCTACCCGTCCGACGAGGACGGCATCGACGCCCGGGTCTCGTCGTGGGTCCGGGCCTCCCACGCCCACTTGGACGAGGCCCTCTGGCGGGCCGTGAACGACTGGCTCGAACGCGACTGGCCGTTCGAGGTGGTCAGCGACCACCCCCGCACCTAGGCGACCACCGGTCGGCACACGACCGGCCGACCATCACGCCAAGCCCACCAGCTGCTCGCTGACCGCCCAGAGGCGCTCGGCGGCCTCCGGGTCGACGGCGGCAGGGATGGGTTCCGCCGGCGATCCGTCCGACCAGTAGAGGGACCGGGCGACTTGCTCGTCGGATGCGGTCGCCAGCAACACCGACGTCGCGGCGCCCTCCTCGGGCTTCTTCAGGAACGGGCCGACCGTCGTCATCAGCAACCCCATCCACCGCGAGCTCTCGGCGCTCTTGCCGAACGATGTCCGGACCACCCCGGGGTGGAGCGCCCGGGCGGTCACCCCATCGCCTGACAGACGCCGATCGAGCTCGACGGTGAAGAGGATGTTGGCGAGCTTCGACGCGGCATAGGCCTTGTTCGGCGAGTAGCCGCTTGTCAGCTGCAGGTCGTCGAAGTCGAGGCCGGCGCGGGCCGACCGGCTGGCCTCCGAGCTGACGGTGATGACACGCGACGGTGTGCTGTCGACCAGCAGCGGCGTGAGCAGGTTCGTGAGCAGGAAGGGGCCGAGGTGGTTCACGCCGAACGTCCACTCGACGCCGTCGGGGGTCTCGCGTCGGCTCCCCGCCATGACACCGGCGTTGTTGACGAGGACGTCGAGGCGGTCGTGGTCGTCGGCGAAGTCGGCAGCGAACGAGCGCACCGAGTCGAGTGAGGCGAGGTCGAGGAGGCCAACGTCCACCGAGCGGCCCGCGTCCCGTTCGATCGCGGCTGCCGCCGATTCGCCCTTTTGCGGGTTCCGGGCCGTGATCGTGACGTTCGCGCCACGCCGGGCCAGTTCCGTGGCGGTGGCCAGGCCGATCCCCGAGTTGGCACCGGTCACGAGCACGCGCTTGCCCTCGATGGTCCATGTCATGGCCGTGAGGCTACGAGATCGGCCGGCATTCCCGTGCGGCCGCGGGTGGCGCCATCCTTCCTATCCTCGGGATCGTGCTCGAACTAGCCGGGGCCGCCGCCATCATCATCGCGCTCCGCATTGCCGACGTGTCGCTCGGGACGATCCGGATCATCCTCCTCTCCCGTGGCAGCAGGTGGCGGAGCGCCCTCGTCAGCTTCTTCGAATCGCTCATCTGGGTGATCGGCTTCGCGGTCGTCATCCGGGACCTCGACGACCCGGCCCGCATGGTCGCCTACGCCACCGGGTACGCCCTCGGGACGTTCGTCGGCGCCGCCCTCGAGCAGCGCCTGGCCATCGGCACCGTTGCGGTCCAGGCGATGGCACCGGTCGCCTCGCCCTCATCGGCCGAGGCGTTGCGGGCGGCCGGCTTCGCCGTGACCGAGATGAACGGCGAAGGCCGGGACGGGGCGGTGCGGATCGTGACCACCGTGATCCCCCGCCGGAAGCTCAAGACGGTGACCCGCATCATCGAGGAGGCGAACCCCGCGGCCTTCGTCACCACCGGTTTCGTCGGCCTCAACGGTCGGCGGAGGGCGTCGGTCCGCAAGTAGCGGCGTCGGTCTGCGCCCGCCCTGGCTGACCTCGTCGACATCGAGTGTCCACGCTTCCCCGAGCTGCGCGGGGTGCCCCGAGAGTGTCACCCTTGGATCGGGCATCGCCCGGTTCTCCCGGATTGAGCGGCGGGCCCCCATCCTGTCAGATTCGGTTCGCCTTCGGCCGATCCACCACGCCTCATGCGACTCACGTGCAAACCGCCCCCGCCTGGGCCAGTGTCACCTCACCCGAGGTCGAGGGCCACGTCGAGGGCCGGTGCCGAGTGGGTGAGCCAGCCGAGTGAGATGACGTCCACCCCTGCGTCGGCGACCGTCCGGACGGTGTCGGAGGTGACCCCCCCGCTTGCCTCGGTGACCATCCGACCGTCCACCATCGCCACCGCCTCGGCCAATGTCGCCGGGTCCATGTTGTCCAGGAGCACGATGTCGGCCCCGACCTCCAGAAGCTCCTCGAGCTGGGCCAGCGTGTCGACCTCGACCTCGATGGTGACGGTGTGGCCCACCCGCTCCCGCACGGCCTCCACGGCCTGGCGGATCCCGCCCGCCGCGACGACATGGTTGTCCTTGACCATCACGGCGGCGTCGAGACCGAACCGATGGTTGCGGCCGCCCCCCATGCGGACGGCATGCTTCTCCAGCGCCCGCAGGCCCGGGGTCGTCTTGCGGGTGTCGGCGATCACCGTATCGGTCCCGGCGACGGCGGCGACCACCTGAGCGGTGGCGGTGGCGATGCCACACATCCGACCGAGGAGATTGAGCGCCACCCGCTCCCCGGTGAGGATGGGCCGGGTCGGGCCGACCACGCGGGCCACGACCTGGCCGGCCACGACGTCCTCCCCATCGGCCACGTCCACCATCACCTCGACCCGGGGATCGAGCAGGCCGAACACGGCACCGAGCACGTCGGTGCCGGCGACTCGGCCGGGCTCACGAGCCACGACCCGACCGACGGTGGTCGCGTCGGCGGCCACGACGGCCGCGGTGGTCAGGTCCCCGGCCAGCCCGAGGTCCTCGCCGAGAGCGGTCTCGACGACGCGACGGAGTTCCAGCGGGTTCATCGACCGACCCCGACGGCCGGACTCGTCGTCGGGACCGGCGCCGGGATGACCCGTCGCCGTCGCGCCTGTTGCGGATCGGGCTCGGGGAAGTCGAGCCGGTGGTGGCCCCCTCGGCTCTCGGTGCGGGCGAGGGCGGCCTCCGAGACGAGGGTCGCCAGCAGCCGGGCGTTGCGCCCGTCGATCGTGTGGTCGAGGACGTCGGCGGCTGCCAACCAGTCGAGGAGGGCGCCGAGGCCGTCGTCCGATCTCACCACCCCCGCGTGGCGGCTCATGAGCGCCCGGAGCTGGGCGTGCTCGGGACCACGCCCCCAGGGCAGGTCGAAGGCGCCCACCGGGATCGCCGGGTGGGCGGACGGCTGATCGGCGGGGAGGACTGCGGCGACCCGGGCACCGAACACGAGGCCCTCGAGAAGCGAGTTCGACGCCAGTCGGTTGGCGCCGTGGACGCCGGTGGACGAAGCCTCCCCCACGGCGAACAGACCGGGCAGCGACGTCCGCCCCCAGAGGTCGGTGTCGATCCCGCCCATCGAGTAGTGGGCGGCCGGGGCCACCGGCAGCAGATCGGCGCGGGGATCGAGGCCGTGCTCGGTGGCGAGGGCGAACACGGTGGGGAAGCGCTGCGGGAAGCCATCGGCGAGGTGGCGGGCATCGAGGAAGGCCCCGGCCCCCGAGTCGCGCTGGCGCCAGTTGGCCCGGGCGACCACGTCGCGGGGGGCCAACTCGGCGTCGGGGTGGATCGCCGGCATGTACCGGTGCCCGCCAGCATCGACGAGCCGGGCGCCCTCGCCTCGCAGCGCCTCGGTGAGGAGGGGGGCGGGATCGGCGCCCACGTCGAGGGCGGTGGGGTGGAACTGGACGAACTCGAGGTCGGCGAGGCGGGCCCCGGCCCGGGCGGCGATGGCGACCCCGTCGCCGTTCACGTACTCGGGGTTCGTCGTGCGGTCGTAGAGCCGGCCGTAGCCACCGGTGGCGAGCACGACTGCCGGGGCGAGGAGCACGACCCGCTCCCCCGCCGACTCGGCCACCACGCCGACGACCGACCCGTCGTCGCCCCGCACGAGGTCGACGACGGCGTGGTGCTCCAGGACCTCGAGGTCGGGACGGTCGAGCGTGGCCGCCGCCAGCGTGCGCATGACTTCGGCGCCGGTGGCGTCGCCGTGGGCGTGGACGATCCGACGGACGGAGTGGCCGGCCTCCCGACCGAGGGCGAGGCCCCCGTCGGGGTCGCGGTCGAAGCTGGCACCGAGGTCGATCAGTCGACGCACGGCGTCCGGCCCGAGCTCGGCCAGCGCCTCGACGGCAGCGAGCTCAGGGATGCCGGCGGCGACGGCGACGGTGTCGGCGGCGTGGAGCCCGGGCGAGTCGTCGGCGGCGAGGGCAGCGGCGACGCCGCCCTGGGCCCAATGCGAGGAGCCATCGGCCGCCAACTCGCCGCGGGTGAGGACGGTCGCCCCCCGGGCGGCGAGCGCCACGGACAGCCCGGCGACGCCGGATCCGACGACGAGTGGCCCGTCGAGGTATCGCATGGTCAGGCGGTGACCGCCAGCATGCGCTCGACGGAGCGGCGGGCGCCGTCGAGTACGTCGGCGGGCACCTCCACCGGCTCGACGAGGTCGGCGAGCGAGCGCCGGATGCCGTCGAGGGTGATGCGCTTCATGTGCGGGCAGAGGTTGCAGGGGCGGACGAACTCGACGTCGGGGTGCTCTATGGCGACGTTGTCGCTCATGGAGCACTCGGTGACCATCACGACGCGCTCGGGCTGGTTCGTGCCGACCCAGTTGATCATCCCCGAGGTGGAGCCCACGAAGTCGGCCTCGCCGAGCACGTCGGGCGGGCACTCGGGGTGGGCGATGACCGACACGCCGGGCACGGACCGTCGGTACGACCGCAGCTCCTCGCCGGTGAACCGCTCGTGGACCATGCAGGAGCCCTCGTAGAGGACGATCTCCTTGTCCGTCTGGGACGCCACCCAGCGACCCAGGTACTGGTCGGGGACGAAGATGACCCGGTCGGCGTCGAGGCTCTCGACGACCGCCACGGCGTTGGAGGACGTGCAGCAGATGTCGACGGCCGCCTTCACCTCGGCGGACGTGTTGACGTAGGCCACCACCGGCGAGCCCGGGTACTGCTCGCGGAGGCGGGCGACGTCGGCGCCGGTGATCGCCTCGGCGAGCGAGCAGCCGGCCCGGGCATCGGGGATGAGGACCAGCTTGTCGGGGTTGAGGACCTTGGCGGTCTCGGCCATGAAGTGGACGCCCGCCATCACGATGACGTCGGCGTCGGTCCCGGCGGCCTCCCGGGCGAGCTGGAGGCTGTCGCCGCGGACGTCGGCGACCGTGTGGTAGATGTCCGGCGTCATGTAGTTGTGGGCGAGCACCACGGCGTTGCGCTCCGCCTTGAGCCGCTCGATCTCGTCGATGGTCGGGGCGAGCGCGGCGAGCTCGGACTCGGGGATCGTCGAGGGGGCGGGACGGGTGGCGACGGCCATGGAACTCCTTTTGCTCAAACTGAGTATAAGGCCGGGTGGCGACAAGGTGCCAGCCGCCACGGGCCGTGGAGGTCACGCTGTCCCCTCTCCGGACGCCCAAGGCCTATGGTGTCCGCATGCCGGAGTCCTCCAAGACCGTGGACCAGGCGATCGGCCTGCTGTTCGAGATCCGTCGCGAAGGGCCGGGCACCGCCACCGAGCTCGCCCGCCGGACCGGTCTCTCCCGTCAGTCGGTGCTCCGCTTCGTCGCCACCCTCGAGCCCTACGGGCTGATCAGGCGCGACGACAAGGAGTATCGGCTCGGCGCCGGATCGATCGAGCTGGCCACCGGCCTCGAGCCCGACCTGCGCAGCGATGCCCGCCCCGGCCTGGCCGAGTTGGTGCGCGAGTTCGGCGAGACCGCCGTCCTCACCATCCGACAGGGCGATCGGGCGGTGCCGATCGAGCAGGTCACGGCGCCCGACC
>JBFLKR010000299.1:0-2757 GCA_040883295.1 Acidimicrobiia bacterium | reverse complement strand
GTGGTGGTCGTCGACGCCGGTCGCCGGGAGACCCGTCTGGCGGTCCGGACCGCCGGCGACGTGATCGGCGAGATGGCCCTGTTGCGCCCCGAGCCACGCATGGCGACGATCCGGGCCACGGGCGAGGCCACCTTGGTGCGGATTCCCAGCCAGGCCTTCGAGGCCGTCATCGACAGCAGCCCCACGGCGGCGCGGGCGTTGTTCTCGGCGCTTCTCGACCGGTGGCTGGAGACCCGGGAACGAACCCGACAGAGCGAGCGCATGGCCCAGCTCGGCACGCTCACCGCCGGGGTGGCCCACGAGCTCAACAACCCGGCTGCAGCAGTGCGCCGGGCGGCGGACCAGTTGGCCTTCGCCGTGGAGCGATTGCTCGTCGGCGTGGTCGATTCAGGGCTGCCGGGCGAGGCGCTCGCCGAGGTCGTCACCCTGGCCGCCGCAGATCGGGAGGTGCCGGTCGGGAGCCTCGAGCGGGCCGACCGCGAGGCGGATCTCGAAGGGTGGCTCGAGGACCGCGGCGTCGGCGAGGCCTGGACGCTCGCCGCCGACCTCGTCGAGGTCGGGGTCACCGTGGACGACCTGGACGAGTTGGCTGCGGTCGCCGGTGACGCCGACATCCAGCCGCTGGTCGAGCTCGTCGGGGGCGTGTCGGCGGTGGCCCGACTGACGGCCGAGATCGCCTCCGGCGCTTCCCGTCTGTCCGACATCGTCGGTGCGCTCAAGTCCTACTCGTACCTCGACCAGGCACCGATCCAGGAAGTGGACGTGCATCGGGGGATCGACGACTCGCTGCTCATCCTGCGCAGTCGGCTGAGCGAGATCGACGTCGTACGCGACTACGGCGAGGCGATCCCGGCGATCACCGCCCATGGCAGCGAGCTCAACCAGGTCTGGACGAACCTGTTCGACAACGCGATCGACGCCCTCGGCGGCGTCGACGGGGCCACCCTGCGAATTCGGACCAGCGTCGATGGCGACGAGGTCGTGGTGGAGGTCACCGACAACGGGCCCGGCATCCCGCCCGACGCCCAGCGGCAGGTGTTCGACTCGTTCTTCACCACGAAGGACCTGGGCAAGGGCACCGGTCTGGGCCTGTCGATCTCACAGCGGATCGTGGTGGTCGACCATGGCGGCGCCATGTCCGTGTCGTCGGAGCCGGGCCGGACGACCTTCGAGGTGCGACTGCCGACCGCGACGACGGACTGACGCCGGGTGGTCGGCCGGCGATCAGCCGGCGACTCGGGCGACCATCTCGGCCATCCGGTTGAGCGAGTCGACGTAGCCGAGGAACATCGGTTCGTAGTCGGCCAGCCGTTCCGCGTCGATCGGCTCCCCGGTCTCCGTGGAGGCAACCGGCGCCGCACAACTGATCACGGTCGTGCCCCCGTCGCTCGGCACGAGGTGGTCGGTGTAGCGGATGGCGAGGCCTTCCCCGACGGGGAACGACAAGGTCATGTGCTGCAACGGCTGCCGGCCCAACACGGTGAAGACGAGCACCTCGTTCTCGGGTCCGTGGACGCAGTGGAACTCCGCGCCGGGCCCCATGCGACCGGTGCCGTCGGCGACGACCTCGTTGCGGTGGGCGTCGAGCCAGGCGGTTCGCTTGCGGGCATCGAGGAGGTGGTCCCACACGACTGCCGGGGGCGCCGTGGTGGCGACCTCGCTGCGCAGCCAGGCCTGGTCCTCGGTGACGACGTGGTCCGACTCCGCCTTCGCTGCGTTCCACGCGTCGGCCAGTGAGGTCACGTAGCCGCCGACGGCACCGACGTCCTCGTAGGTCTCATCGTGGGGGATCCAACCCGACACGATGTGGCCGATGCCCAGGTCGGCCACGCAGGCCTCGCTGGCGAACAGGTAGTCGTCGATGCCGGTCTCCTCCCTGACCCGATTCTTGAGGAGTCGGTGGGCCACGATCACGTCGGTCCCCGACAGCGTCTGGATGCCGCCGACCTTCGTGACGGCGAACTCGCCGCAGTGCATGACGATCTTGAGGCCGAGTGCGTTGATGTTGACGCACGCATTGCACGAGCAGGTCGTGTTGAGGACCATCGTCTCCAGTGCTCGGGCGAAGGAGAGGTACAGCTGCTCGACGGTCTCGAGGAGCGTTTCGCCGATCATCCCCTCGGGCGGGGTGCCGTACATGAAGACGGCGTCGCCTTCGATCCTCGACACCTCGAGCGGGGCGTCGATGGCGGCGAGGATGGACTCGAGGAGCTCGCCGATGATGCCGTTGGCATGCTCGAGCTCGCTCTCGGACAGGAATCGGGTGTATCCGGAGATGTCCGCCAGGACGAGGTAGCCGCGCATGGAGCCACGGTAACCATCACGAGACGTCCGCGTCCCCCCGAGTCGGGTCCCGATCCACGAGGTGCGATGCCGGTTCGGCATGCGGTTGAGCCATCCGGCTCGATCCGGTAGGTTGACGCAGCGGGTCGGGGAGGATCAGAGCAACCGAGAGGTGTTCCCACATGGTCATCCCACGCACGTGGAAGGTCGTCTCCGGCGGAGCGGCCGTCGCCGTCGCCCTCGGCGCCGGCGCCGCCATCGCCCAGCCGGGCAAGAATCCGCCGACGCTCGAGGAGGTCGCCGAGTCCCGCCTCGAGGCGGTCCCACCCTCGACGATCGCCCCGACCGACGACGGGGGTGTCCTCGTCGAACTGACCGCCGAGTCGCCGCTGTCCGAACTCAGCATCGAGTCGGAGGAGTCGCCCGAGTCCCCCGAGTCCGAGCCGAGCGAGGAGTCGCCGGAGTCCGAGCCAT
>JBFLKR010000298.1:0-3213 GCA_040883295.1 Acidimicrobiia bacterium | reverse complement strand
CCTCGATGGGACCAGGCGCCGGTGGCGACGATGCCTGCCCCCAACGCCCGGGCGGGGGGCCGGGCCAGCGAAGGGCGGCACCGTGGACACACGGGGCCGCCGGGACGACCGCAGGCGAGGCAGGGCACGGCCCCACGGTATGTGGTGGGTGGGACGGGATCAGACCTCGCGGCGGGCGGCGAGGTGGACGGCGGCCCACAGCAGGAGGACGGTGGCAGCGAGGGTGACCCCGGCGGCCGGCAGGAAGTCCGAGGCGGGGGCCGCCCCGGCGGCCAGGGCCCCGAGGGCACCGGCGAGATGGCTCGGCAACCAGCGGCCGATCGCGTCGGCGATGCCGAGGATCGGCAGCAGCAACAGGACCAGCGCCGAGCCCAGCACCGTGGACAGCACGGTCGCCGCCCGACCGGCCATCGCGGCCACGAGGGCGACCACGAAGCACAGGAACAGGATCCCGTAGGCGGTGCCCACCAGCACACCTCTCGCGTCGGGCGCCCCGATGAGCACCCAGGTCTCGTACCAGGCGGCGCCGACGCCGAGGAGGAACGACGCCACCACCGTCGTGGCGGTGACGACGAGTCGTGGGACGAGGATGCGGCGGACGTCGGGCACCCGGGTGCGCAGGAACACCCCCATCTCGGCGATGGCGTCGAAGGCGAGCGACCCGGCCGCCACGACCACCACCACGAGCGTGCCGACCTGGAAGGCGTTGGAGGCGAATTGGATCATGCCGTCGGCGGGGACCGGCGGCGGCAGCTCGATCTGGGCCCCTTCGAGCTCGCCGCCGGCCAGCCCGAGGATCTGGTCGAGGTAGCGGGCCCCGAGCGGGCCGAGCAGGCCGAAGAACAGGAAGACGCCGACCAGGACGAGCCATCGCCGGGTGCGGGCGAGCCTGAGCCACTCGAGCCGCCACAAGGTCATCACGTCAGCTCCAGGAAGGCCCGCTCGAGGCTGGCGGCCTCCGGGCCGAAGGAGACCACGCGGGCACCGGCCTCGGCGAGCGCCCCGACGAGCCGCTCCTCGGCGTCGGCGAGGTCCGCCACGCCGACCGCCACCGCATCGGTGCCGAGGACCTCGACCTCGGTCACCCATGGGTGCATCCCCAGCCGCTGGGCCACCGGTTCGACCGGGGGCCGGCACCGCACCACGTAGCGGGGCACGGCGGCCCCCACCAGCAGGTCGTCGAGCGGGCCCTCGAAGACCAGGCGGCCGGCGTCGAGGATGCCGACGGTGTCGCACACCTCCTGCACGTCGCCGAGGATGTGACTGGAGAACAGGACCGTGGCGCTCCCCCGGAGGCGGGCGACGAGGTCGAGGACGTCCCGACGGCCCTGCGGGTCGAGGGCCGAGGCGGGCTCGTCGAGGAGGACGACGCGAGGCGAGCCGACGAGGGTGCAGGCGATGCCGAGCCGCTGCAGCATCCCCCGCGAGTAGCCACCGACCCGCCGGTCGATCGCGTCGCTGAGGCCGGCTTCGCCGACGACCTCGGTCACCCGATCCTCGCCCGGGGCGACGAGGTGGCCGGCCAACTCGACGACCTCGCGGCCGGTGAGCCACGGATCGAAGCGGGGTGTGTCCGGGAGCACCGCGACCGTCATCGGGTCGGCGTCGACGCGGATCGTCCCCTCGGTCGGCCGGCGAAGTCCCGCCAGCAGGGCCAGCAGCGTCGTCTTGCCGGCGCCGTTCGGCCCGACGAGCCCGTAGACGGCACCATCGGCGACCGACAGGTCGACGTCGTCGAGGGCGACGGCGTCCCGATACCGCTTGGAGAGGCCCACCGTCTCGATCACGACGGCTCCTCCGGCCCGCGACCGACCAGCAGGTAGACGATCCCCCCGAGCGGGACCGACAGCAGGCAGATCAGCGCCCAGAGCCACTTGGGCAGGTGGCGGACCTCGTGGCGGGCGATGTCGACGAGACAGAACGCCACGAACCCCACCGCCACCACGATGACGGGGACCAGCGCCGCCCAGGGGATCCCATCGTCCATGGGGGAAGGCTACGCGATCCGGTTCACGTCCCCTCGGTCCACGTCGCCAGGTACGCCCGCTGGTCGTCGGTGAGCACCTCGAGCCCCCCACCGAGCGCCTCCAGCTTGCGCCGGGCGATGTCGCGGTCGAGCTCCTCGGGCAGACGGTGGATCGTGGGCTCCAACGTCCCCTCGTGGGCGATCAGCCACTCGGCGGCGAGGGCCTGGTTGGAGAAGCTCATGTCCATCACGTCGGCCGGGTGGCCCTCGGCGGCGCCGAGGTTCACGAGCCGACCCTCGGCGGCGACGTGGATCCGACGGCCGTCGTCGAGGCGGTACTCCTCGAGGTGCTGGCGGATCGTCCGCCGGGACTCGGCCATGACCCCGAGCGCCTCCAGGTCGAGCTCGATGTCGAAGTGACCCGCGTTGGCCACGATGACGCCGTCCTTCATCACCTCGAAGTGGCGGCCCCGGAGCACGTGCTTGTTGCCCGTGACCGTGATGAAGATGTCGCCGACCGCAGCGGCGTCGTCGGCGGTGAGGACCTCGTACCCCTCCAGCTTCGCCTCGAGGGCCCGAATGGGGTCGATCTCGACCACGACCACCCGGGCACCGAGGCCGTCGGCCCGCGCCGCCACCCCCCGCCCGCAGTCGCCGAAGCCCACCACGACGACGGTGAGCCCCGCCACGAGCACGTTGGAGGCCCGGATGATGCCGTCCATGGCGGACTGGCCGGTTCCGAAGCGGTTGTCGAACAGGTGCTTGGTGTCCGAGTCGTTGACGGCCAGGACCGGGAACCGGAGCTCGCCGGACTCGGCCAGGGCGCGAAGCCGGATGACGCCGGTGGTGGTCTCCTCCGTCGAGCCGATCGGGGTGAGGTCGGTGCGTCGGGTGTGGAGCACGCTGACGAGGTCGGCGCCGTCGTCCATGGTGATGTCGGGATCGAGGTCGAGCACGGCGTCGATGTGCTCGTAGTAGCGCTCGTCGTCCTCGCCCCGCACGGCGAAGACCGGGATCCCGGCGGCCACGAGCGAGGCGGCGACGTCGTCCTGGGTGGACAGCGGGTTGGAGGCACACAGCGCCACCCGGGCACCGCCATCCCGCAGTGCCAGCATGAGGTTCGCCGTCTCGGCGGTCACGTGCAGGCAGGCGGCGATCGTGCGTCCCTCGAGCGGGCGCTCGGCGGCGAAGCGCTCCCGGATCTGGCCGAGGACCTGCATGCGGCGCGAGGCCCACTCGACCCGCTG
>JBFLKR010000060.1:0-4497 GCA_040883295.1 Acidimicrobiia bacterium | reverse complement strand
TTCCACGTGGAACATCCGGCCCTCGTCGCGTCTGGGGGTTCCACGTGAAACATCGCCAGTTGTCGGAGGTGGCGTCGTGGGCCGGGCTGAGTATCGATGCCCGCCAGGAGGCGGACCTCCGACGTTTCGAGGCGTGGCTGGTCGATGAGGCGGCCGATGGCGGCGGCATCGGACCCCGAGAGTCCTCGCATGTCTGGGAGCGGCACGTGCTCGACTCACTGATGTTTGCCCGACCCCTCGTCTCGGCAGGGTTGACGGACGTGGTCGACATCGGGACGGGGGTCGGTCTCCCCGGTCTCCCGCTCGCCGTGGCCCTACCCGACATCTCGTGGCGACTGGTCGACCGTTCGGGTCGCCGAGTCCGCCTTCTGCGGCGGGCGATCCGCCTCCTCGGCCTCCGGAACGCCGAGGCGCTGGAACTCTCCGCCGATCGATACCTCGCGGAGCGCGGCCCGGAGCCGGCCCTGGTGATGCGAGGCGTGTTGCCGCCGCCAGAGCTGCCGGCGTTCGTGGAACGGATGGTGGCCCCTGGCGGAGTGGCCGTGATCGGCGGGGGACTCGACCCAGACCCGGTGCCCGGGGCCGAGCTCCTTCGCTTCCCGGGCTCGGAGATCCTTGCTCCCGGGAGGTGGCTGCGTATCATGCGCCGCCCATGAGTCGTGCCGTCGTCGCCATATCGAACCAGAAGGGCGGCGTGGGCAAGTCGACCTCTGCCGTCAACCTCGCCGCGGCGCTGGCCGCCAGGGAGCGCCGGGTGCTGGTGGTCGACATGGACCCACAGGGGAATGCGACGTCGGGACTGGGGATCGATCGGGGCAGCCTGGAGCTCTCGATGTACGAGGTCCTCCTGAAGGGCGCCGACCTCGAGGACGCCATCGAACCCACCGCCACGGGGGGCCTGTTCGTCGCCCCGGCCACGATCGAGTTGGCGGCGGCGGAGATCGAGTTGGTGTCCCTCATGTCCCGAGAGCTTCGCCTGCGATCCGCCCTCGAGGTCGCTGCCGACGTGTACGACTACGTCCTCATCGACTGCCCGCCGTCGCTCGGCCTGTTGACGATCAATGGGTTTGCGGCCGCCACCGAGGTCCTCATCCCGATCCAGTGCGAGTACTACGCCCTCGAGGGCGTCAGCCAGTTGCTGAAGAACGTGGAGTTGGTGCAGCGGTCGCTCAACCGTGAACTGGAGGTGGCCGGGGTGGTGCTCACGATGTATGACGGCCGCACCAATCTCTCCGCCGACGTCGCCGGACAGGTGCGGGAGTACTTCGGTGACCGGACCTACCGGGCTGTCATCCCCCGGTCCGTCAAGCTCTCGGAGGCACCGTCCTACGGTGAACCGATCGAGACCTACGCCCCGATGTCCCGGGGCGCCATCGCCTATCGCCACCTCGCCGACGAGTTCCTGCGACGACATGAGGCACCCACCGATGAGTGACAAGCGCAGTGGTCTGGGCCGAGGTCTCTCGGCCCTCATCCCCGACACGGAGGGTGCCGACACGGCCTACCGGGAGGTGCACGCCGACGAGGTGCGGCCCAACCCGCGCCAGCCCCGGCGCACGTTCGACGAAACGGCTCTGGAGGAGCTCGCCGCGTCCATCAAGGAGGTGGGGCTGCTGCAGCCGATCGTCGTCCACGAGGAGGACGACGGCTACGTGCTGCTGGCTGGGGAGCGCCGGCTGCGCGCCTGTCGCCTGGCCGGGTTGACCCACATCCCCGCGATCGTGCGCGCCGACCGCGGCGACGACCACCGGCTCTCCGATGCGCTGGTAGAGAACGTGCAACGGGAGCAGTTGCGGCCGCTCGAGGAGGCGGCGGCCTACCAGGAATTGGTAGACGACTTCGGCTGGACCCATGAGCACATCGCCCAGCGGGTCGGCAAGAGCCGCACCACCATCACCAACAGCCTCCGGCTGCTCGGTCTGCCCGCGGTCGTCCAGGGAATGGTCGATCGAGGTGACCTGGCGGCGGGCCATGCCCGGGCGCTGCTCGGGATCGAGGACAAGGCCTACACCGAGCACATCGCTCGGCGAGCGGCCGACGAGGGCTGGTCGGTGCGCCAGGTGGAGGAGGCCGTGCGGGCCCGCAAGGGCGAGGCCGAGGGGTCGCCGCCGGCGCCGGTGTTGCGAGAGCTCCGTCCTCCGGCGATCTCCGAGTTGGAGGAGCGGCTCGCCGAGCGGCTCGGCACGAAGGTGACGATCACCCACAAGGGTCAGCGCGGCCGGGTGGTGATCACCTACGGCAATCTCGACGACCTCGAGCGGATCGCCCGCTTCGTGTACGGGCGCTGAGCGCTCAGTCGTCGAATGCCGCCTCCACGGCGGCGCGCTCGAAGAACGCCATCAGGCCGCGGACGAGCGCGTCGGCCCACCCCACCCCGATCGCCTCCGAGGCGACCACGGCCGCAGGCGCCCGCGTGTGGCGCAGCATCGGGAGCGCCCGTCCCCTGCTCTCGAGGCCAAGCGTCTTCGCGAGGGTGTCGGCGAGCAACTCCCCGGCCGGTGACCGGGAGATCCCGGAGTCGAAGTAGTAGACCCCCTCCTGGTCCGAGGCGGGGAACTGCACGGAGACCACGAGGTCGCTCCCCAGGCGGTTCGCCCGGCGTGCCCGCACTCGGGGCTCGGCCACCACGTCGGAAGCCCGTGAGACGAAACCTGTGCCTCCCATATTCTGGAAAACCTCGGAGGCTCGGTGGGCCACGGGCCACATCCGATGGTCCTCGGTGGGGGTGGCACAGCCGGCGTCGAACAGGACCCGGGTGCCGACCACCGTCGTGGGCAGTTGGCGGAGCCACTCGAGCTCGCGGGCGGTCTCCTTGCCGATCCGCCGTGAGGGTCGCTGGACGGCCACGAGCTCGGTCACGACCGTCGGCCCGGCGATGCCGTCCTCCCCGATGCCACGATTGTGCTGGAACTCGCGGACCGCGGCGGCGGTCAGGGGCCCGAAGATCCCGTCGACCTTGTCGGCGTCGAAACCCAGGTCGTTGAGGCGTCGCTGCAGCTCGGCGACGTCGTCGCCGCGAAGCATCGGACGCCGGTGGTAGAGCACCCGGTCGCCGAGATGGAAACCGGACTCGACCAGGGACTGCCACGTGCGGATGCCGACCGCGCCGTCGGGATCGAGACCACGATCGGTCTGGAACCGGCGCACCGCCCCGTCGGTTCCCTCGCCGAACTCGCCCGGTGGGTCGGGGGCGTGGTCGTAGCCGAGGGCCCCGAGGCGGTGCTGGACGTCGCGCACCGACTCGCCGGAGTCACCGACCGAGATGAGCCGCATGACCCCAGTCTGACAGGCGGCCCCCTACCCGAGGAACTCCGAGAGCTCGGAGACCATGGCGGCCTTGGGCCGTGCGCCGACGATGCGCTTCTGCTCCTCGCCGCCCCGGAACACGATCATCGTCGGGATGCTCATGACGCCGTGGGAGGCGGCGGACTGGGGGTGCTCGTCGATGTTGAGCTTGCCGATCGTGATCCGATCGGGGTACTCGCCGGCGATGTCCTCGAGCACGGGGGCGATCGCCTTGCAGGGACCACACCACTCCGCCCAGAAGTCGACGAGGACGGGGGTGTCGGATCCGATGGCCTCGCCGAAGGTGGCGTCGGTGAGGGTCACGATGTTGTCTGCCATGAGGATTGCTCCTGGGTGGTGGCGGGCGGGTCAGTCCTGGTCGGCGAGCCAGCGCTCGGCGTCGATGGCCGCGCGGCACCCGGTGCCGGCGGCCGTGACGGCCTGGCGATAGGTGGCGTCGGCGACGTCGCCGGCGGCGAACACGCCTTCGACCGAGGTGCGGGTGGAGGTGCCGTCGGCGAGCACGATGTAGCCCGCCGCGTCCAGCTCCAGCTGGTCGACGAAGAGGGAGGTGTTGGGGTCGTGCCCGATGGCGACGAAGAACCCGTCGGCGTCCAGCTCCGACTCGGCGCCGGTCACCGTGTCGGTCAGCCGCACGCCGGTCACGCTGTCATCGCCCAACACCTCGGTGGCGACGGCGTTCCAGCGGACCTCGATCTTCGGGTTGTCGAGGGCGCGGGCGGCCATGATCGCCGAGGCGCGGAACTCGTCGCGTCGGTGCACGATCGTCACCTTGGAGGCGAACTTGGTCAGGAAGGTGGCCTCCTCCATGGCGGAGTCGCCGCCCCCGATCACCACCACGTGCTGGTCGCGGAAGAAGAACCCGTCGCAGGTGGCGCAGGCGCTCACCCCGCGGCCGGTGAGCCGCTCCTCACCGGGGATGCCGAGCCAGCGGGCCGACGCCCCGGTGGAGATGATGACGCTCCGGGCCGCGTGGACCTCGTCGCCGACGTGGACCTCGAACGGCCGCTTGGAGAAGTCGACGCCGGTGACGTCGGTGGTGACCATGCGGGTGCCGAACCGTTCCGCCTGCTTGCGGAAGTTGGCCATGAGGTCGGGTCCCATGATCCCGTCGGGGAACCCGGGGTAGTTCTCCACGTCGGTGGTGATCATGAGCTGGCCGCCGGCCGCGGAACCCTCGAACATGAGCGG
>JBFLKR010000297.1:0-8703 GCA_040883295.1 Acidimicrobiia bacterium | reverse complement strand
TCAGAACAGGCGCGGCACCGAGCTCTCGAGGCCACGGAGCTCGTCGTAGTCGACCTCGACGGTGCCGAGCCCGCGGGCTTCGGCCAACACCTTGGCCTGGGGCGTGATCGACTGGGCCACGAAGACCCCCCGTACCGGGGCGAGCCGGGGGTCGTGGTCGAGCCGCTCGACGTAGCGGGCCAACTGCTCGACGCCGTCGATCTCGCCTCGCCGCTTGACCTCGACCGCCACCACGACGCCGGCGGCATCCCGGCAGAGGAGGTCGACCGGGCCGATGTCGGTGGGGTACTCGCGGCGGATCAGCTCCAGGCCGGGCTCGATCGTCGTCGGGCGCTCCGCCAACAGGACCTGGAGGTGCGCCTCCACCCCGTCCTTCTGCAGCCCCGGGTCGAGCCCGAGGTCGTGGTCGACGTCGGCCAGGACCTCCTCGATCTCGATCTCGAGCCGCTCGCCCTTGCGGTTGGTCACCACCCAGCGCTCGTCGGTCTCCTCGAGCACGTTCGGGGCGTTCATCCAGTTGAGCGGCTTGTAGGCCCCGCCATCGGCGTGGACGGCCACGCACCCGTCGGCCTTGACCATGAGGAGCCGGACCGCCGAGGGCAGGTAGGCGGTGAGCCGGCCCTCGTAGGTGACCGAGCAGCGGGCGATGACAAGGCGCATGGGACGGTGGAGGCTACGACGAGGGTGCCGAGACGCCGGTACTCACGGTCTCCCGAGCTCGGCGAGGGCGATCGCCTGGGCGATGCACGACTTGCGGAGGTCGTCGAGATCCACGCTCTCGTTGGGCCCGTGGGCGTTGCCGGTCGGGTCGATGACGCCGGTCAGCAGGATCGCGGCGTCGGGCATCGCCTCGGCGAAGGCGGCCACGAACGGTATGGATCCGCCGACACCGATCTCGACGGCTTCGATGCCCCACGCCGCCCGGAAGCCGGTCGCCCAGGCCTCGTGGGCCGCGCTCTCGGTGCCGAGCTCGAACGCCTCCCCTGCGCCGCCTCGGTGGACGGTCACCTCCGCCCCCCAGTCGGCCCGGGCCTCGAGGTGGGCGGCGAGGGCGTCCATGGCGGCGGTGGGGTCCTGGCCGGGGGCGAGGCGCATGCTGACCCGGGCCCGGGCGGTCGGGATGAGGGCGTTGGCCGCCTCGGAGGTGGACGGCGCATCGATGCCGAGGACGGCGATCGCCGGCTGGTGCCAGAGTCGGGAGGTGAGGGACCCGGTGCCGATGAGCTCGAGGCCGTCGACCGCGTCGGCCGCCGCCCGGATCTCGTCGTCGGTGAGGTCGAGGGGGTCGGCGTCACGGGCGACCAGACCGGGCACCGCGACCGAGCCGTCGGGGTGGTGGAGGGTGGCGAGCAGGCGGGAGAGCACCGTTATGGCGTCGGGCAGGACGCCTCCGAAGAGCCCCGAGTGGACGGCGTGGCCGGCCGTACGCACCTCGACGACGCAGTCGACGAGTCCCCGGAGCGAGGTCGTGAACGAGGGTGCACCCACTCGCCAGTTGCCCGAGTCGCCGATGACGATCACGTCGGCCTCGAGCAGTTCGCCGTATCGGTCGAGGAAGGCCGGCAGGTGGCCCGAACCGATCTCCTCCTCGCCCTCGATGAACACCTTGAGGCCCACGGGTGGCGCCTCCCGGTGGGCGAGGACCGAGGCAAGGTGCATGACCACGCCGGACTTGTCGTCACCGACCCCGCGTCCGAACAGGCGGCCGTCCTCCTCCCACGGTTCGAACGGGTCCCGCTCCCACCCGGGACCGGGCGGCTGGACGTCGTGATGGGCGTAGAGCAGCACGGTGGGGGCGCCGTCGGGGCCCGGGAGCTCGCCGTACACCGCCGGGTGGGCGCCGTCGACCTCGAGGAGCCGGCAGTCGACCAGGCCTGCGTCGGCGAATCGGTCGCGGACGGCCTCGGCCGACCGGCGGACGGCGGCGGGGTCGGTGGCAGAGACCCCCGGGATCCGGACGAGGTCCTCGAGGATGGCCCGCAGTTCCTCGAACCGGGCGTCGACCCGGGCGGTGATGGTGTCGGTGGACATGGGGCGAGGCTATCGGTGGCTCGGAGGGGCCCGCCGCCTTCGTTCCTGTCGGGCTCCTCCTTGCTGGTGATGGCCCAACCCGACAAGAACGGTGGGGTGTCCCGACGGAAACGGCGGGTGGGCGTGGGGGAGTGGGGTCGCATCGGTAGGCTGTCGTCTCCATGGCACGACTCCGCCTCTTCGCCCACCTCCGCGAGATCGCCGGGACCGACCGCCTCGACGTCGACGGCGCGACGGTCGGCGACGTCCTCGACGCCGCCTCGGCCTCGCTCGGCGAGGAGTTCTCCCGGGGCCTCGGCAGTGCTCGGGTCTGGGTGAACGGCGAGCCCGCCGAGCCGACGACCGCCGTGGGCGCCGCCGACGAGGTGGCGGTGCTGCCCCCGGTCTCGGGAGGCGAGCAGGCCGTGGTCCCGAGCGTGTCGATCCCGTGGTCGGCGGTGGCCGGCGCCGTGCTCGCCGGGCTGCTCTTCCTCGACCCCGCCTTCTTCGTCGCCGGGGCGGTCGGGGTGCTCGGTGCCTGGGCCTGGGACCTCGCCAGGTCATCGCCCGCCGGGCCCGACGGCCTGCGGCTCCCGCCGGTGTTGGTGGCCATCGCCGCCGGCATCGTGGCGCCGGCCCTCCTCATTCCCCCCGTCGACCACCTGACGGGTGTCGGCGTGGCCGTGGCGGTGGCAGTGATCGCCTCGTTCGGCCAGGCCGTCGTCGATCGCAACTCCCGATCGGTCGTCGGCCTCGGCACGACCATGCTCGTCTCGGTGGTGGCCGCCACGGCCGCCGCCTCGGCCTTCCTGGTCCGTCTCGCCGACGGCGGCATCCCGGCGCTGTGGGTGCTCCTCGCCGCCTCGGCGGTCGCCTCGCTCGCCGCCACGGCCGCCGACCGGATCCCCGCCCTCGGCGTCATCGATCCGCTCTCGGCCGGCGCCATCGGGACGGTGGCGACGGGCCTCGTGGTGGCCCTCGTCCTCGACCTGCCGATCGTGCCCTACCTGTTGGTCTCGATGGTGCTCGCCCTCGCCCTCATCGGTGGCCGGGCGCTCGGGGCGCTGGTCCGCACCGGCCGGGTGCTCCTCGTCGACACCGCCCCCGGCGACCTCACGGCGCTCGACGGTGCGGTGCTGGCGACCGCCTTCCTCCTGCCGGCGCTCCTCCTCTTCGTCTGAGGCTCAGCCGGCCCGGCCCCACGCCAGGCCGCCGACGACGCCGGCCAGTCCCGCCACGACCGGCACGACCAGGACCGCCACCGCCGCGCCGAGGCGGCCGTCCTCCCACAGCACGACGACGTCGGCCATCCAGGTCGAGAACGTCGTGAACCCGCCCAGCACCCCGACCGTGAGCCCCAGCAGGGCCCGCGCCTCCCCGTCGCTCCCGGGCACGAAGCGAGCGAGGACGAACCCCAGGACGCCGGCCCCGACGACGTTGACGACGGCGATCGCCCACGGGGCGTCGGCGCCGAGGGCGACGAGACCGCGTCCGAGCAGGTACCGGGTCGTGGCGCCGACGGCCCCGCCGAGCGCCACGACGAGCAGGTTCACACCCCGGCCTCGTCGGGGAGCGGGAACCAACGAAGGCTCTCGAAGTCGGCGGTGACCGACGGCGCCTCACCCGGGTCGGCGGCGCCGGCCGCCAGCACCCGGCGCCCCTCGGCCAGCCAGTGGGCGAGTCCCCGGTCGTCGACCCGGTGGGGCCGGGCCGGGTACCGCATCTCGCCGGTGCCGTAGTCCACGTCGTGGAGTGACATCGGCGGCGTGGCGAGCCCGCCCCGATGGGTCCAGAGGCCGGTGGCCGGCTCGAACCGGTAGGACGGCAGGAGCCGGTGGCCGTCGTCGGCCACCGCCCGGACCGCCTCGATGAGGTAGTCGACGGTCTCGTCGTCGATGAAGTAGGTGAAGTTGACCCGCACCCAGCCCGGCTTGATGCCCTCACAGCCCCGGCCGATCTCGCGGTGGTAGGCCGCCGACGTGTCGAGGTCGATGCCCAACAGCCGGTGGCCGTAGGGACCGGCACAGGAACAGCCCCCGCGCGACTGGATCCCGAACAGGTCGCTGAGGAGGGCGACGACGTAGTTGTGGTGGAGGTGGCGGCCGTCGGGCCGCCTCACCACGAACGAGACGATGCTCAGGCGGTCGGCCTCACGGTTGCCGAGCACCTCGATGCCCGGGTGGGCGCACCAGGCATCGATCGCCCGGCGGGCCATCCGCTCCTCGATGGCCATGATCCGGTCGGCGCCGACCGCCTCCTTCAGGCCGAACACCAGGCCGGCCCGGATGGAGCCGACGATCTCGGGCGTCCCGCCCTCCTCCCGGTGCTCGGGGTCGGCCAGGTACTCGTGGTCGGTGGCGTTGACGTACGACACGGTGCCGCCGCCGGGCACGACGGGCACGGGGTTGGTGAAGAGCTCGCGCCGGGCGACCAGCACGCCCGGCGTGCCGGGCCCGCCCACGAACTTGTGGGGCGAGACGAAGATGGCATCGAGGTAGCCGGGACCGTCGGCGGGGTCCCCCATGTCGATCGACACGTAGGGGGCGGCGGCGGCGTAGTCCCAGAAGCTGAGGGCGCCGTGGGCGTGGAGGAGCGAGGCCACCGCCACGGTGTCGGTGAGGATGCCGGTCACGTTCGAGGCGGCCGAGAACGACCCGATCAGGAGCGGCCGGTCGGCGTGGGCGACGAGCTCCCGGCGCAGGTGGTCGAGGTCGACGTGGCCGTCGGCGTCCTCGTCGATGACCACCACGTCGGCGATCGACTCCCGCCAGGGCAGTTCGTTGGAGTGGTGCTCGTAGGGCCCGATGAACACGACCGGGCGCTCGTCGGCCCCGATGGCGTCGCTCAGGTGGTGGCGCTCGTCGAGGGCGGCCGGGAGGCTGATCCCGAGCACGCCCACCAGCTTGGCGATGGCCGCCGTCGACCCGGATCCGCAGAAGACGACGGCGTGGTCGTCGCCGGCCCCGACCGAGCGTCGGATGATCTCGCGGGCCTCCTCCCGAAAGCGCGTCGTCTGGAGCCCGGTCCCCGACGACTCGGTGTGGGTGTTGGCGTACAGCGGGAGGACCGTGTCCCGCAGGTAGTCCTCGATGAAGTCCACCGCCCGACCCGAGGCCGTGTAGTCGGCGTAGACGACCGGTCGGGGCCCGAACGGCCCGTCGACGAGCTCTCGGGTGCCGATCACCGATCGTCGGATCGTCTCGATCAGGTCCATGGCCTCGCCAGCCTACGGCGCCGCGTCGTCTGGCGACATGGCTTCAGGCCCGAAGCGGGGCTGCCGATGGGATCGGCATGAGCCGGAGGTATGGGAAGTCCATCGGTACCCTGCCGTGGATGCGATTCGGGTCCCCTGCCCTGCGCATGCTGGCAGTCCTCGTCCTCGTGGCCACGGTCCTGGTCGCGGAGCCGGCCCAGTCCGTCTCCAAGCAGGACGTGGAACGGGCGTGCGCCGCCTCCTCGCAGGCCCTCCGCGACCTCGAGGCGGCCGAGGCGCGCCTCGACACGGCCACCGCCGAGCTGAACGACGTCTGGTCCCGCACCGAGTCCGTGACCGCCAAGGAGGTCAACCTGCGCGAGATCGTCGACGTCTCCGAGCGGGAGATGCGCGACACGCAGGGCGACGTGGTCGAGCGGGCCGTCGAGGTCTACATGACCGGCGGCACCTCGGACCTCTCCACCGTCTTCTTCTCCGCCGAATCGGTCAACGAGGTGCTTGCCGCCCAAGAGATCGTGGAGGCGGCCGCCGACACCGACGTCGGCGCCATCGAACGCCTCGACGCCCTGACATCGGAGACGGAGCGGCTGCGGGGCGACATCCTCGAGGCCCGCGACGAGCTCCGGGAGTTGGGGACGCAGATGGAGGCGCGAGCCGCCGAGTTGGAGGCCGCCCGCAACGACGCGATCGTGGCCCGGGACCGCCTCTCCGGTCGCTGTGCCGAGTTGAAGGCCCAGTTCGACGCCGAGCAGAAGGCACGCGCGGCTCGGGAGGCCGCCGCCCGCCGCGGGGCGGCCGGTGGCGTCGGCCCGATCGGCGGCTTCATCTGCCCGGTGTCGGGTTCGGTGTCGTTCATCAACGACTGGGGCTTCCCGCGCTCGGGGGGCCGCACCCACAAGGGCACCGACATGTTCGCCCCTCGCGGCACCCCGCTCGTGGCGGTCCTCGACGGCGTCGCCACGGCCGGCTCCAACCGCCTCGGTGGCACCACGGTGCACCTGCGCACGGCCGGCGGCCTGCGCTTCTACTACGCCCACCTCGAGGCGGTTGCGGCGGGGATCGGCAAGGGGACGCCGGTGTCGCGGGGCACGGTCATCGGCTACGTCGGCGATTCGGGGAACGCCCGCGGCGGGTCGCCCCACCTACACTTCGGCATCACCACCAATCGACCGGTGAACCCGTTCCCGACCGTGCGAGCTGCCTGCTGATGCCCGACACCCGACGACGCCTCGACCAAGTCCTCGAGCCCGACTTCATCGACGGGCTCTCCGACCGGTCGATCACGGAGTTGCGGGATCGGCGGGAACTCGTCGACCAGGTCGAGACCGAGCTGAGCTTCTACCGCCGCCTCCTGCATGGTCGGATGGACCTCCTCGACTTCGAGCTGCGCCGGCGACGGGGCGAGGAGTCCCGCACCCTCATCGAGGCGCTGCCCGAGATCCTCGCCGGCGACGACCACCCCGGCGGCGGCCAGGGTCGGGCGATCCGCGGCGGCTTCGCCCCGGACCTGCCCTTCGAGACGGGCCGCCGCGCCATCGACCGCGTCCTCGAGGACGGCTTCCTGGCCAATCTGCCGGCGATCGACGACGCCGAGCTCGAGACGATCCGCGCCACGCTCGTCGATGCCGAGCGGGAGATCTCCGAGACCCGTCACCGGGTGCACGACGTGCACGCCGCACTGCAGGGCGAGATCACCGGGCGCTACGCCGCCTCGGGCTGAGGTGCTCGCCGAGGTCGTCCGCAGCGGGCTGGTGGAGGCCCGCCATCACGGAGCCGTGGCCGTCGTCGGCCCCGATGGACTGGTGGTCTCGACCGGCGACGTCGAGCGCCCGTTCTACGCCAGATCCTCGATCAAGCCGTTCCAGGCCGCGGTGGCGCTCGAACATGGCGCCCCGCTCGTCGGGGAGTCGCTGGCGCTCGCCTGCGCCTCCCATGCCGGGCTTCCCCAGCACCTCGCGGGCGTCGAGCGCATGCTGGCGGGCGCCGGACTCGGCCTCGACGACCTCGGGACCCCGCCGGCGTGGCCGTCCAGTCCGGATGGTCGGGTGGCACTGGCACTCGCCGGTGTGGAGGCACCCTCCCCCCTCTTCCACAACTGCTCGGGCAAGCATGCGGCGGCCCTCTGGGCGTGCGTCGCCGCGGGTTTCGACACCGCCACCTACCTCGAGTCGGACCATCCACTGCAGGTGGCCGTGGCCGAGCACCTGTCCGCCGTGTGTGGTGCGACGCCGCCGCCGCCCGGCGTCGATGGCTGCGGGCTGCCCGCCCACGTCGTCACGGCGGTGGACCTGGCCACGGCCTGGTCGCACCTCGCCGTCGCCGAGGCGTACGCCCCCATGCGCTCGGCGTTGTGCGACCACCCCGTGCTCATCGGTGAGCCCGGTCGGGTCGACGGGGTATTGGGCACTGCCGGGCTCCCGGCCAAGGGTGGGGCAGAGGGGTGCCTCGGGGTGGCGGTCCCCGACCTCGGGCTCGGCATCGCCATCAAGTGTTGGGACGGCTCATCGCGGCCGCTCGGCCCCGCCATCGCCGCCGTCCTCGGTCAGCTCGGCGTGGCGGCACCGACCGACGCCCTGGCGGTCGACGTCCTCGGTAGGGGGCGCCCGGTGGGTACGGTGCGACCGCTCGTGGAGCTTCGATGACCGCCCCGATCCATCTCGCGCCCTTGGCCGCCGCGATCGGCCCATTCGCCGACCCGGCCTTCCTCGACGTCGTCCATGCCCATTTCCCCCGAGGGGAGCTCGTCGAGGCCGTCGCCGAGGACGCCGTCGTCTACCTCGAGGACGTCGACGGGACCTTGGTCGGGGTGGGGGACCGAGACCTCGTCGACTACCGCAGCCCGCTGGGCCCGGGCGCGCTCGAAGCCATGGTGTCGGTGGTCGCGGGCCGGCCGTTGGTGCTCGATTCGGTGCCCGAGCCGGCGGCGGCGGCGATCGCCGAGGCGCTCGAATCGGCGGGGCGCCGGGTCGACCTCGTCGTCGACGACACCGCGGCCGTGTTGGCCCTGCCGGCGACGTTCGGCGACTGGCTGGAGGCGATCGGCAAGAAGGAGCGCCACGAGACCCGTCGCAAGCGCCGGCGGTACACCGAGCACGTCGGCCCGATCGAGGTGGCCGCCTTCGACCAACCCGGGGACCGCCTCGACGAGTTCATCGCCCTGCACCGGTCGTCGGCCGGTGCCAAGGGATCGTTCATGACCGACGACATGGCGGCCTTCTTCGCCGACCTGTTGGCGCTCGAGGCGTGGTCGATCCGGGCGCTCGTCGATCCCGACGGTGCCATGGTCGCCGCCGGGTTCGGGGCGGGAGACGCAGACGGCTTCTACCTCTACAACTCGGCCTTCGACCGCTCCCACGCCGAGGCGTCGCCGGGCGTGGTCCTCATCGCCGCCCTCATCGAGGACTGCATCGACCGGGGCCTCGACCGACTCGACTTCCTGAAGGGCGACGAGTCCTACAAGTTCCGCCTGGGCGCCGACC